>JAGQPD010000005.1 GCA_020426865.1 Planctomycetales bacterium | reverse complement strand
AGATGACACGTCCTAGTGCATTGTCAAACCTAAACTGGGGGAACCGTGGGCTAACGCCCTGCGGTTGATCCAAGAACCAGGGTTTGACAATGCACTACCGCTATGATGCAGCGATCGACCGGCTTCGTCCGAGTCGCACAACGCGTACGATCAGAAACAATAGGCAACCACCGGCGGCTGGTTCCGGCACGCTTTGAAAACGCGACGTGGCACTGGCGACGGCTCCAAAATTGTCTTTCCAGACCGTATAGTCCGCGGCGTCGATCACACCGTTGCCACTGCCGTCGGCGTCCAGGTCGCTGGTCGAGCCAAAGTGGTCTTTCCACACGGTGTAATCGGCGGCATCGACGACACCGTTGTGGTTGTAATCACCGGCCAAGACGCTGTGGGCCAACAGGTCGACCAGCGTCGGTGCGAAGCCCTGCTGCTGATACATTAGCCATAAAGTCTGATCGCCGGTAAGCTGGCTTACGTCGAAATTGACATGCGTATCGAAATCCTGCGCGTTCATGCGATTGTCGTAGAACGTGAGTTCTCCGAACTGGCGAGGTTGATCATGGTAGAAGCCGTCCAACGCGTACTGCATCGCTTTGGACGTCGGGTCGACCCGCGCGGGAACCGTATCACCGGCGTCTAGCTGGAACAGTGGTCCATTGACAAGTTTGCCATTCGAGTCGCCGACGAACACCGCGTAAAGGTTCACGGCCTGAAGGTCCAGTACGATACTGCCGTCTTCCGAGACTGTGCCCGCTGCGGAGGGCTCGGGCGCGCTGGGGATAGGTTCAAGATTTTGGCTGAGTTTCGTCCCATCCCCGACAAGGTCGACCCAATGGTCGCCGCTATAATCACCTTGGCTCCATACGCCGTATGCCCCCAAATCAAAAAGAGCCACATCGCGTAAGTTGAACAAGCTGTCCAGATCCGTGTCGCCGGCCTGTCCTTGATAGAAAGCAAGCCGCACGTCGCCGGCGTCATTGTCGTAGATCAGTTCGTTACCAAACGAGATGCCTTTCTCAAATAGGTTGGGCGAAGTGACATTGCGAAACGTACCGTTGAGTGTGGCGGCGTCGATGATCGTGACCTCGTGATAGCCCGGTGTGATTTGCGAGTTGTCTTCCACGGTGAGGTAAAAGTCGCCGTTGGCGATATCAGCAGTGCCTCCCACTACAAGCGGCGAGTGGGTGTCTGCCGAGATATCGGCGACGAGCCGTGGGAGATTTGCACCGGGCATGAAGTCGGGCATGCTGGGGGCGTGGGCGTTCATGATGAAGTTGCCGCTGACGTTGGCGGTGACGTCCGGGCCGTGGATACGTAGCTCCGCGCGATTATTCACTTGATTAGCAAAATCCGTATACAGCAGTCGGAGGTCCTGAATGTGCGAATTTGTCGGCGTGACGATCGTGGAGCCATCGGCTGCTTCGTCTGAAAGTTGGGGAGCATCTTTCCCCACCGTGAAGGTCGCATGGTCGCGCAGATCAAGAAAAGAATCGACATTATCACCGCCTGCTCCCAGTCCAGGGCCGATCGTTAAGCCGGTCGTATCGCCTGCCGCTCGTCCGTAATAGTCGACAGAAAAACGACCGAAGTCGGCCACTGAAATCCCATTCAATCCCGAGTTGCGGCCGATAGCGTTTTGCTGAGTTGTGTCACCCGGCGTCCATTCGGTGTTTCCCTCGCCCGCCAGCGTGTCAAACAGGCGCAATTGACCATGACCACCAATCGCGATACTGGAGTTTGTACCTTGTAGCTGCAATGATCGAGCATTCAATTGCGCGTTATCATTAATCGTCACTCGATCAGGCGAGAAGAAATCCTGGGTCTGTAGTTTGAAGGCACCCTGATCGCTGAAACCGTCGGCATCACCGACGCCGCGGCTGTTGCCCGATGTTAGGACGGCATTACCGCTCAGGTGTAGTTCGTTTGACGAGGACGGTTTTTTCGCGTTGCCGAGACTTACTTCACGGCCGACGGATAGTCGGGCGTTATCCGACATGTTCAACGTAGCCTTGCCAAAGTCATAGGAAAACCAAAGACTACTGTCGATTTGAAGATTCGCGTTGCTCTGCAAATTGAGTGCACCACTCGCGTTGTCGTTGGCAATCAGCATGATTGATCCGCCTCCTGGGTACGCGTACCGCGAGACTCCGGCTGGTCGTTCAAAGTTGCCGAGCTGCACGTGGGACTCACTGGAGAGTGTTAGAACGTTCCCCGCGCCCGCCACTGCCAACGGGTTTCCGTTACCGGGTATTTGCAGAACGGCGTCGCTGGCGTCGCGGTTGAGGGTCAGATGAGCGCCATTGACCAGCGATATCCCGGCGAGACTGTCCGTCCCGGACTGGGGAGCCATCGTGACCGCTGCGGCGTCGATCCCAGGATACGCCGTTGCCGCATTGGGCACACCGGAACTCCAATTGCCCGCATCGGCCCAGTTGTCCGTGCCCGCGGCACCTGTCCAAAACATGTTTTCCTGGCCAGTCCACTGCGCGTGACTTGTCGTTGAAACGCAGCAGATGCCAGCGCTTACGATCACGAACATCAATCCAGCTCGTACATGACACATCCCGATTCTCCAGCAATATTGCGTTACCCAGTGTCCGTCACACGGATGATTTGTACTCGACAGGGCGGCGATTACTATCCCGGTTTTCCGGGATGGCAGGAGGAAGATTCCCGGCCTACCGGCAGGCGCGCCACGGTCGCTAGATTACCTATTGCGCAGAGAGTGCCGTTGGCAACCGAGAAATAGAAATTTAGAGCCGGGCACGAGATGGGGATGCCGGTGGATCGCTCCAATTGAGCCCTAGTTCGTCCAGTTGATGCCGAATGGCGCGCAAGTCCCACACATAAAGCATGCCATTGTGCACACCCATCGCGATCAACCGGCTGCCGTCCGGCGCGAAGCACTGCGGCGCAAGCGATGTTTCCTCCGCGACGCTGAGGTACGCCACTTCTTTGCCGGTCTCGGGCACGAGCAACCGGATTCGATGTCCCTGAACCGCCATCAGCCGCGACGTGGGATCGAAGGCGATGGCCGCGATCCCGGAACCCTCCACTGGGCCTGGGGTTGGCATCGGCTGCCACGTGCCGACTCGCCAGACTCGAACACTTTCGGGAAACGTGCTTGAGGATACCGCAAGCCAATTTCCATCCGGACTGAATTGGGGCGCCCCTTCTCCTTGCCAGAGGTCGATCACCCGCGAACCTGTCACCGAGTCCCAAACAGTTATTGTGTCGGGCAGAATGTCGCGATTCACACGCCAGCTGATACTTCCCGTCGCCACGTACTTACCATCGGGACTGACCGACGTATGCCGCACATCGAATTGGGGCCCCAATTCTAAATCGTGATAGATCGTTCCATCGGATTCGTCTCGAAGGAAAACGTGGGCGCCCCCCTTCGAGATCCCGCTTTGCCAAGGAGTCGCGATCACCCGGCCGTCTCGGCTGGCTGCCCAATTTCCCAGCCCCCGGAAAAATGTTGGCTGCGAATGGCCATCTTTTGATGGCTCGCGCAGCGACTGTGCGGCGCCCAGTGTGATGGTCGGCAATCCTGATTGATCATGATGAATCGGCCAGCGGGAAACACCTTCCATTGCATCCGCGTGCGTCACCAACGAGTTGTCTTCCAGGAACGCAAGGGGGATGCGGACGCCAGGAATCACCGATAGTTCCTCAAAGGTCTCCGCATCCATAATTACCGTCCCCTTTTTGGCGGTGGCCGCTATTAGCCGCCCATCCAGGGAGACGAGTGCCCTCGGGAATCCATTTTCCGTCATCGAATCAAGTGGAACGCGGCGAAGCTCGAGGCGATCGGCGTGATGCAACAAACGTACTCGTGGATAGCCGCCGCCAAAGCATGCCAGCAACTGATCGTCAGCGCCGAAATGAGATCTCCCTTGTCCAGCTTCAGGACCATCCCAGATAAGTAGTCCTGATGGGATTTCGAATAACTGATACCGGAATCGTTCGAACACGACGAGCCGATCACCACGGTGATTGAATACGACTTGATCAACGCCGTCGGACGTGGGACGAACGAGCGGTGTCTTTTCTGTCTGTCGCGCGACATCCCAGCGAAACACCTGTGGCCCGTTCTCATCCACGGCGACCAATTCCGAACCATCCGGACGCCACGCAATCGGCGTCGCTCCTGTTCGCTTCCATTGACTTACCTCCTCGCCGTTGTCCCACCGAATCAGGTGAATCCCGGTCGCCTTCTGTACGGCCACGATGGGTTGTGAGGGATGAAATACGACACGCCAGGTAAGACCCGAGTCGATCGGCGTTGACGCATCGCGTCCGGTTTCTACATTCAGAATATGGATTTCATTCCCTAACCGCCTTTTCGTGTCGCCACCCTCTTCCGATCGGCGCAGAATGACACCAAGATGCGCGCTGTCAGAGGTGAACGATGTGACGCCAAGAACCGGTTGCATCAATTCAAATGTCAGGCGTGGATCCTTGTTCGACACATCCCACATTCGCAACCGTTCGCCCTGCTGGCCCGATCCACGCTGCATTACGTACTTACCGTCGGGACTGAAGACGACGTCCCAAGGGTCGAACTGGGTTTGTGGACTAGGGCTGGGAATCTGCACGAGTTCCCGATGATCGGTGTCACGATGGATAGTAACACTGCCGTTAGGGTTCCCCCGTGCATAACGTCCCAGATTTGCGTTAAAACAAATCGCGGATGTTCCCGGCGGAAACGCGTCCAAGATCCGACCGTATTCCACATCTGGTAGCGAAATAGCCGCAATGGCCTCGTTTCGCAGCGGTGACACTTCGCTTTCGGGCAGGTTCAAGTCCTGTGCCAGTGACGCTGCCTGACGAATCACCCGCAACGTCTCAAAACGCCGGCCAATGCGGTGGCCCCCCATCCATCGCGCGTGGGCTTGTGCAATAAGCGAATGGAATAGCTGTGCGCGCGACTCACGTTGCGTTTGCTGTGTTTGGTTGAGGAGCACGTGGACGCGGGCAGAATGGATCACGGAAATCACCAATAGGGCTGACAGCAATGAACCCGCGATGCCCATCAACGTGGCAGACACTTTATTGCGACGACACCAGCGCCAGACGTGGTCCCAGACACGGATGTGTCTCGCCAAAATCGGGCGGCCGCTTAGGAAGCGGTCCAATTCATCGGCCAGCGCGCTGGCACGAGGGTATCTCTGGGCAGCTTCGGGCGCCATTGCCTTGCGTATGATCGTCTCCAAGTCGCGGGGAATGCGGGGATCGATGCGGGTTGGCGCGGTCGGTATGGTGTTGAGAATCTGATCCACTAGCCGCGCTCGCGTGCTTCCGTCGAATGCCGGCCGCGCGGTCAACAGCTCATACAACGTGACCCCAAGACTATAGACATCTCCCCGCTGGTCGACGTGTCCCTCAAATCTTTCGGGTGGCATATAGCGAAGCGTACCGACAACATCTCCGGTGGCAGTCAGTTCCACGTGTCCCTCGACCAGCGCGACACCGAAGTCGCTGATCCATACGTTGCCACGGTCGTCAATCAGTAAGTTCGACGGCTTAATATCGCGATGAATCACTCCCGCTTCATGAGCATGTGCGAGGGCGTCGGCGACCTGTTTCCCGACCAATGCCACCTGCCGATAGAAGTTGACCCGCGACTTCGTCGCATCATATCGCAAGGCAGCGTTGCTTGAGTCGTCTGACGATGCACGCAACGGCTGGCCGTCGATCAATTGCATCGCATAGTAGTACAGGTCCTCCGTCTCCCCCACGGCAAATACCGGTACAATATTCGGATGGCGCAGGCTTGCCATCACCTGTGCTTCACGGCGAAAGCGGTCCAATTGTCGGCGATCGCCGACGAGTGATTTCGGCAGGACCTTCAATGCGACACGGCGTGCGAGCGGATCCTGGACCGCTTCATAGACGACGCCCATGCCACCGCGGCCAAGCTCACGGAGGACCCGATAATCCCCCAATTGATCTTTTTCGCCCAGTTGCCAAGTTGCGGTGTGCGCTCGCGCAACGTGCGCTGCCGATGCACTCCCCGGCGACTCAACAAATAGGAGAGTGGAGAACAATTCGCGGATTTCGCGGGCCAATTCGGGAATGCGTGCGACGTAGTCGTCGATGGAAGGGGACTCGCCGCGACGGAGCTGCTGCGTGAATTCGTGTGCCAGTTCGCTTAGCCGGTAATCATCGTCTGCCGAGCGGTCAGTGAAGTCGTTCATGGACGTTCGCGACTCTGAGTTAAGAATTCGTCAGCGTCATGCTTACATCTTCCCTGCTAATTGCCCGCATCAGTCTCCCGACCAACCGCGGAACTCGGAAAGCCGCCCGGAAGTGACGCCAACGTCTCCCGAAGTCGCCGAATGGCTCTTACGTACCGCATGCCGGCCGCCTTGGAAGATACGCCGAGTACGACCGCGGTTTCCGTGGGTGACAAGTGTTCGTAATGCCGCAGCAGCAAAACCTCCCGATCCAGTTCATCCATGGAATCTAACACCTGCATCAAGCGATTGTGATCTTCTTTTTTGGCGACGACGCGACTGGGAGAAGTCCCCTCATCGAGTAAGAGGTAACACAATTGGACACTCGTTTCATCGGACGCTGCGTGCCGCGGCGTCGTAACCTCGCGACGCAAGTCTCGCTTCTTGGTGCCGAGGTGGTGCCGTTGCAGTTCCAACAGCTTGTTTCGCGCAATTCCTCGCAGCCACAAATAGAACGGCATTTTCCCGGTCGTTTGGAATTCGGGCAGGTGACGCCAAGCCTCGGCGTAAACGTCTTGAAGAACGTCGTCAACGTCCAGTCGGCTCTGTAATCGTCGATCGAAACGCACCTGGATTAGTCGGTTCAGTCGCGCAGCGTGAAGATTTAGCAGGTGTCCCCAGCTTGCTTTGTCGCCGCCGCTGGCGCGTTCTAGAAGTCGTTGCGTATCGTCGCCGGGTGTGGTCATACGAAAAGGTGTGGGAAGAACCAACTTGTCGTAGCATGCCGTCCATGCTACCCCCTCATTCACCGCCTTTCAATGACCGAAAAAGTGTTTCGTAGTCGCGTTGCTGTCGTGGATCGAGACTACACGCAGCTCACTTGCTTCTTACGGTAATCAACGTATAGTGAAGGCCGCAGTCACGCGTGTGCCGGTTCCGTGTAGGTGGGTTTTCGGGATCTGGACGGTGTGACTGTGTAGATCGCCCACGCATTGGGAACCTGATGCAACAGAGGAACCCGCGGAGATCGATCCTGATTCGTTGCTCGACGCCGCGAAGCGACTAGCCGACACGGTGCTCGTGGAACTCGGCGAGAAAGCGCCGGCACGCAACAAGCAAGCCGTTGTACCGAAGGAATCGCCATTGCCGCCGCCACCCGACACCCCATCGATCGCCATGAAGGATCGCGCTGCCGCCTGCCTGGCGTCGATGCTCCGGATCAAAGTCGTCGACCAGCGCGATGGTTCCCACCGTCTGTTCGTAGCCGCCTGCCGTTGTGTTGAACATGACCTCGACGCCGCCGCGGCGCTGGGAACCATTCGCAAATACGCCCGCCAACGGCCGTTTCCAAAATCGTGGAGCGACGATGAAATCCTCCGGCGCGTGCGGGATGCCGATAAGCAATGTCGTCGCGGGCAGGCTCTGCAGGTCGCATCCAACGGGTGCATCGCGCTGGGCAGCCGCGAGCCGGCATCCGGCAAGCTCGTGCTTTCGCCGACCCGCACGCTGCCGACGGCTCAGGCATTCGTCAGGGATTTCCATACGCATCCCGACGGACGCGCCCTGGTTTGCTACGCCGGTCTACTGATGGAATGGCGCGATAATCGCTACGCCGAGGTCGAAGATGGCGCGGCCAAACAGGTCTTGCAGTCGTGGCTGCACGACGCGCTGCGGTATTACTACAACCCGAACACGAAGATGCTCGAATTGGTCGACTTCCAGTCGAACCCGTCGACCGTCCGCTCGGCTCTCGAATCGACCAAGGCATTCGTGCATCTGCCGGTCACGACGCCATGTCCCTCGTGGCTCGTTGATGCAGACGAGCGCCCCAGTCCGGAGGAGATCATCGCCTGCCGGTCGCTGCTGTTGCATCTGCCGACGATGAAGCGGCTGAAGCCGACGCCGCTGTTCTTCAATTCGTGCGCTCTGAACTTCGATCCCGATCCCAACGCCCCGCCGCCCAATGCGTGGCTCGAATTCCTGCACCAGTTGTTCGACGGCGACATCGAGTCGTTCGATCTCTTGCAGCAGTGGTTCGGGTACAGCCTGGTCGGCAGCACGGCGCAGCAAAAGATGCTGCTGATCGTCGGCCCCAGACGGAGCGGCAAAGGGACGATCGCCAGGGTGCTGACGCAACTGGTCGGCCCCAACAATGTCTGCGGCCCAACCACCTCGTCGCTTGCCGGCCCCTTTGGCCTGCAGCCGCTGATTGGCAAGAGCCTGGCCATCGTCAGTGATGCTCGCTTCGCGGGCGAGGGTATCAGCACCGTGATTGAGCGGCTGCTCTGTATCTCCGGCGAAGACCAACTCACGATCGACCGCAAGAACATCACCAGCGTCACACTCAAGCTGCCGACGCGCTTCGTGTTTCTGACGAACGAGTTTCCCAGGCTCAACGATTCCAGCGGCGCGCTTGCCGGACGGTTCGTCATTCTCAGGCTGACCGAGAGCTTCTATGGCCGCGAAGACACCGGCCTGACGGATCGTCTGCTCACGGAGAAGCCGGGGATTCTCAACTGGGCCATCGACGGCTGGCATCAGTTGCAGAAGCACGGCCACTTCGTTGTCCCGCAGAGCGTGCGGGAAGTCGTCGAGGAGATCGCCGACCTGTCGTCGCCCGTGGGCGCATTCGTCCGGGAAATGTGCGACGTCGGTCCCGCTTACCGAGACACGCTCGACGAGCTGTACGAGGCCTGGCGCGGCTGGTGCTTGAGCGAAGGCAGGCACGCGGTCACGACCCGGCAGTCGTTCGGCCGTGATCTGGCCGCTGCAGTGCATGGGATTGCGCGACGGCGCGGGACGGACAACGTGTCGTTCTACCAAGGCATCCGGCTGAAGGAACTCTGATATGGGGCAGGAAACGGCCATTCACCGTAGCGAACCGCTGCACATGCCGTCGCAAGCAAAACCGAGTTTGCGACGGTATCTGAGCCAGGAAATTACGGTGTTTACGAGCCAACCGTCACGAACCGTCACGATATCCGGCATTGATCACACACGCGCGCGCGGAGAAGATCCTGGCGCAATGCGCCCTGACGCGTCGGTTCGCGACGGTCCCTGTCGCTCGCATGGTTCCTTCCCGGCGAGTGTGGCAGGTGAGGCACGCGGGAACAGCCGCCGTATTGAGCACAGTTTGTTTCGATTGTCCGAATTTCTGAAAGCCAAGCCATGAGCCGACTTACGCACCGAGACGCCACACGCGGCCAACAGGGCGACGACGTGGCCATCCTCTTGGCCGACGCGGAAGCCCTTTGCCATGTCGTCGCCGGCCGCGACCTGGCCGAAGCGGCGTTGTACGTCGTTCCGCAGTCGAGCCTGCCGGGCGAGTGTGGTTCGGGCGACCACTGCTACGCCTACACGACGCCGAGCCTGGACCTCTACCTCCGCGACCACATCCCCGATTGGCGCGGCCGCGGGCCGTGCATGGTCGTCAACGACATCGGCCTGGCCGAGGACTACGAACTCGAAGACCTGGCGTGTCTGGTCCCCGCGTATGTGCTGCACGAGCTGGCCCACATCCTCGACCGGCCCGCGCTGTTCGCGGATCGACACGGCGTCGAACCCAATCGGCTGAAGTTCGAGGCGCTGGTCGTGGCGAGCGTCGGTGAGCGGTCGCAGCGCAACGACATTCCGCTCTACTTCGGTCACGGCAATTCGTTCATTCGCATCGCCCTGCACCTCTGCCATCGCGCCCAGCGGACCGACGTCGATGTTCGCCCAACCGCGATCTGTGCCGGACACCGCTACGGATTGTCGCATGCCAGTCTCTATCTGGAGGCCCTCGGCGACGAGCCCGCCCGGTGCGCTGGCATGAGTTTCCACGACATCAAGTCGTTCAAACCGCCGCTGGCGTTTTCGCACCTGTGGACGGTTGATTGCATCGAGTACCACCAACGTTTCCTCCCTCAGAAAGGAAGTGCCCTATGACCGCCCTGTCATTCTTCGAGAAGTTCATCGGCCATCAGCAGCTGCAGGCCCAGACGGCAATCGCCGGCTACCGGGAGTTGGTCCCCGCCATCGCCACCGGCAAGGAACCGAACCCCGCCGAGGTCGAACGCCTGTTGGTTGACGCCGGCAAATCGCTCGACGACTTGCGGCAGGACGTCGAACACTATCAGCGCCGTTCGGCGCTGAAGTCGGCCGTCGCGGCGGTGCCGAAACTGGAAGACCAGCGCCGCGAGCTCGACGAGCAGATCGGTGAGGCCGATCGCATCCTGGAGGCCGCCGAGAAGCAGCACGAAGAGACGACCGACCCGCTCTACGCCCGCCGCCGCGAGGTGGACAAGGCCCTGTCGGACGGCAGCACCGCGCTCGCCGAACTCGTTTACTCGTGCCAAGACCCCGACCTGCGGCGCGAGTTGGAGGAGTGCGAGGCCGAACAGCGCCGGCTCGACGAGCAGCATCGCCATCTCGAAAGCCAGGCGAATCGGATGGATCGCCAGGCGCAAGTAGAACGCCAGGACGCCGAGCACCAGATGATGTTGGGCGACACGCGGCGCGGCCACGACCGGGCCAAACGGTACGAGCAGGAAGCCGAATCGCTCCGTCGCGAGGCCAAGAAAGCCGAGAAGGCCAAGACCGACTGTGAGAAGCGGCGGCAAGACATCGAGCAGCGAATGCGAAACTCCGCCGTTTGATCGCAGCCGCCACGCAATCGGCCAGCCCGACGTCGCGTTAACCCGCCCGCCGCGCTGGCCGACCGGACGAGGATGTGCGTCCGTGTATGGCTCTTTGGCAATTCGGTCGAACTATCGTGAGTCGCCGGTCTGGCAACCCGGCGGCTCCGCGTCGGCTAACTGCCAACAGGTCATTCCATGCATGGCGATCAGCAATGCGGCAAGCCTCGACGCGCGGTTCATTATCCTCGTCAATTACTTGGGAAACGAAACCACTGACTCTTCAATTCGTCCGACTCGTATTCTCGTTCACGGGAGCGAACAGTCCTCCGCCCACGTGGCGCGATCTTCCCAAGATGATCAAACCTGGAATGGCGTCCTTGAATTCCAATCGGAGCCAGCCCTGAAGGCCCAATCCTGCGATGGCCTTCCATTTCAAAACCGTAACTTCAGGACGTGGCAGACCTCGTCGCTCGCACTCGATCAACACGTCGCGTTTCAGGACAGTTTCTGCCGTCGACTTTCGGGCGTGGTGATTCACGTCGTAAGGCGTGCACGTCTCCCAGATGCGCGACGCCTGAAACAAGCGGTGACAGGTTGTGTCCACTACAACCGGCCAAAGCTGCAAACACCCGTCCTCGCCGGCCCGGAGTTGATGCAATCCCTCAAGGGCTAACTCCAGCGTTGTCGTGTGCTCGGCATCTCGCCACGAGTTCCGCCTGTCGAGTTGTCCTGGTGTAATGACGAGCAACTGCTGCTCCAGCGGGTCGAACGCAAAGGCAAGGTGAGGTTCTTCGGAGCGACCTGCCGAACCGTCTTCAGCATGTCCCGAAAAGTACGGCGGCAAACGATAAGTACCGAGTACATCTCGCGTTCGTGCCATGACTGCACGACGCATTGCCTTCGAAAGGCGTATTGGGTCAGGGCTGGACTGAAGCCCTGACTCGATCGAGAAGGCGTACACTCCAGCGGCCCGCTTGAGTGGCCTCATCAGCCCCAATCCCAGGAAACGTCCGTCGCCAATCAGCATTGGCCCCCGAACGAGTGATTCGAATTCAAGCTCCACGTGCCACAGGCAATGCTTACTGAAGCGGGTTCCCTCTGCGAATTGTTCCACACGAACGCCTCGCGGGTCGAATGGCTCTCGTTGCAAGCGAATCGAACTGACCCTTGCCGCAACATTGGCATGGCGGAGTGCCTGCCCGACCGCAAATGACGCCCGCTCGTATTCGGCGAACTTCTCGTGACCACCCTTTTTCTCTTTCTCATCTGTCTTCACCCGATCGGGATCAATCCGCCGCCGTTTTGCATCCGGAAGCGCCACTGGCGTCACGGACCGCCAAATGCGAGACGGCTTGTTCACTCCGTAGAATCCAAGTTGGGATTCCTCATCGGAGCGAGTCAGGTCGATTCGGTCTTGCAGGACTGGGTGGTCCAATGAGAGTCCCGACACGGCCCACGCAATATCATCCGCTCGCAACGAGCATTCACCGGGCACCTCAACGAGAATGCGGCGAACTTGCATGTCAGCCTGCGGATGTCCGATCGACGCGAGCGGTATGATCCGCACTCGGGCCGAGGTGGGACCGGCATTTTCGCCGTCCGGCTTGCGACCAACGAGAATGCGATCGATTTCCGCAATACGGTGTTGCATCGCGTGTCGCAGCCTTTCCGCCGCAGCGTCGCGAATCACTTCGACCAAAGCAGACGCGCGTTCAAGTGGCCAAGGTGCGAACCCGGCATCCTCGGATCGCCGAAGGTCGAGCACGAAACGCGACGCAGTTCCTTCGTAACAGACTTTCGTCCATCTTGGTTTGGGACGCTGTCGAAATGTTTGCCCTTTGCCGTCGGCTGTTGTGTCGAACTGATGGGCACCAGCCTGATACCGCTGCATCAGGCTTGACAGCGAACCGGGAGTGGGACAGTCCACGTCGCCGGTGCCTGCCGCGGGATAATTGATCGCCCCGGGATACTCGCCCAAACGTTCTTGTAATTCCTCTTCTGTCAGTATCTCCGACCAGGCCCAGGCCATGTCGATACAGCGTCCCAATTGATACACACGGTCGGCGAGTCGTGTGACCGTTTTTGCTGACTCGACGGCCGCTTCGTCTTCCAGTTTCCACGCGAACAGAAATGGAATCGTCGGGTCAAATACAAGCGGAGCGATTTCCTTCTTGACGCGAATGTCGCCAAGTCGGCGATGGTCTCCCTGTTTTGCATCAAGATCGTTATTGGGAACGTAGTTCACATACCGTTTTTGAGGCGTCGTATGGGGTGAGGCAACGATGGGGGGGGGCTGTTTTTCTAGCCATTCGAGCGATTCTACTGTTTCGCAGGCGAGCGGACCGCTGATGCCGGCTCCTGCGACCAACGCCTGGAACAGCCTTGCCGGTGATGGTGGCCCACCCGATCCGTGATACCAGCCTTCGTGAAGGCGAACGGAGATTGAGAGTGTGCTGCTCATCACTCTTCTCCACTCTCTTCCTCAGTCGACTTGCCAAGCAGCTCTTTGGCGGTCTTCAGATCGAACTCATGCTCGTCACCAAGTTCAAGTTGTCCCCAAGCCCGTTTGAAGGGGCCAAAGTGCTCCATTGCATATTCGCTGACGAGCTTCCGAGCGTCATCAGAGACGAGATCGACCGGCGCGTTCCTTCCGCGTCTCGGAACCGCGTACCAGTTGTCGGTGTCGTCCGCATACCGAAGGTGGCAGCCTTCTCGCAGGAACAACTCAAGGTCTTCTGTCCCAGAAAGAATTGAGAGGGCGAGCAGGTACTTTCTAAGGGAATCAGTCTGCTCGCCACCGTTGGGTCCGCGTAATGCCACGAGATTGATCGTGACGTCCCGCTGAATTGGCCCCCGTGCGATGATGCCACCGAGGATGCGACGGCCATCTTTGTACTTCACTGCGGGAGCATCCTTGAATCCCTTTTCGGAAAGTTTTTTTCCTTTGGGGAGTGCCTTCTCCAGGCCTGATTTCTGATCGTCGTCGAGCGCCTTCCAGATTGAATTGAACTGGGCGGCGGCGTGCAGTTCATCGACGTCCCAGGCACGGATGATCGCTCGAACCAGCCGAGGGCGTTTCTCGCCCGAGCCACCACGGGAGTCCCAGCAGCCGAACAGCAGTGATGTCGGCGCGATGGTGCAAAGCGGCGATGCGTCGCCCGTCTTCCGCATGGTTGCAAATGCTTCGGCAATCTTCGGGAGTAACGTCGGCGAAGACTGCACGACCGCATCCGCAGCGCGATGGGCCAGATCAAAAAGGGACCGTTTCTCCTTCCAGGGATTCTCGCACTTGTCAGCGCTCGGCTTCTTGGCCTTCTTGCAGGTGTCGCACTCGCTGCATGGTTCTTTTCGCAGGACGATGTCGATCTGTGGAACCAAGTCGGCCAGGTCGCTGCCGGATTTGAAGATCGGTTCGAGACGATTGGCCTGCGAGCCGACGCTGTCAATCAACGCCACGCGCGTACCGTCGGAGAGTCGATCGATGTTGTAGCCGATGTCGGCGTAGGTCGGCGGATAGATGATCTGCTCCTCCCCAGCAACGCCTTCGACGGCCAGCAATCGCTGTTTGAGATGGAGCGCGACTGGCCCTATTGGATCGGTCGCCCACGAATCGAGCAGTTTGTTGGTAAGCATGGCTGGTTCAACTTTGGTTTCAGTCATTGGAAAGTTCCTTGTTGAGTGAAGGCATCGAGTGCAACATTCGGAGACATCGCGAGGCTATTCAGTTTCAGGCTCCGCGAATGTCACGACTTTGTTTTTCCCGGAAAGATCAAGGCCAAATCGGAATCGTCGTAGTTCCACTCCAATTTCGACCTCGGACAATGCGGCACGAGCAAGAATAGGGGGGAGGATTTCGCCCCATGCGGCATAGCGAACTTTTCGAGTTTCGTATTCATCGGGGCGGGCGTGCTCCACTCCCAAGACAGCCATAATCTCCACGACTGGCGAAGATACGACCGAAACGTCTTTCAGCGCATTCGGTGAGAACCCCAGGTCGAGCGCGACCCATCCGCCGCGAGGATCCATGTTGAAGGTCCCTCCCAGCGGGCAAGTCAGATGAAAAGGGTCCTCAACGAGCTCGTCAGCGCACTCTTTCCAAAGTTGGAGCAGTCCCGAAGACTCCAGCTTTCCCTCCGGATTCCGCTTCGTCGGATTTCCACGTTTGCCGCATAGCATGTCGTGAGCGATGCTGGTTCCCGTCCGATTTCCAGCAAAAAGTTTGAAGTCGGGGCGGCTTGAGCCATCAGACCAGCCATACAGATCGATTGACACGTGGGATTCATTGAACGTGATGTGACAGGGGAGTTTCGTTCGCGACCATTTCTTGTCACTCTTGATGTAGTGGTCGGCTAATTGGCTCGGGAACACGTCTGATGAAATCGCATTCGGATCGCGCTCAGCAGGCCAGCCGTGGGGTTCCATCTCGGTGACGTTTGCGGCTGCAAGGTGCTTCAGAACGACTGCAAATGGATTCTCCTCCCCGTCCGCACGCAGGCGAAATCGCACGTCGGAGTCGTCGCTCCAGTCAAAGCCGCCGGCGGCCTTCCCGAGCAGAATCTCAGCCGCTTCCAAAAAGCCGAGGCAGGCGAAGACCTGGCCGGGATTGAGAAGGTCCACCGGGATGGATGCTTTGGCCATCAGTCTCCTGCCTCCTGGTTGACAATTGACTCATCCAGCAGTCGCGAGGCTCGCTGGTCGGCTGCTCGGAGCAGCGATTCCCACCACGCCAGTCCCCACGGTCCCCAGCGCCGCTGCAGACGGGCGAACCGCAATGCAACATCTCGCGCTCGATGTTCCAAAGCTGATGGTGGTGCATCTTCACAGCCGCTGGTGCGGATCACCGGTCGTGCGAAGCCGTGATGGGACGCCACCAGATGCAGGGCGAGGTCCTGCAAGTCAGCACTGAGCGATTGAAACTCGGAGTCATCGAGCATGACGGGCAACGATCCGAATTCGTGGCGATAGCCGTCCAGGAGCCGTGTTTTGACCGGTCCCTTTGTCTTCGCATAAGGGCGGCTATCTCGCGGCGCGGAAAACGCATTCTGCCAGCGTTCGGAGCGCTTGCCCTCATCATGCAATCGAGCTGCGACTTTGAGCATTCTCGCGTACTCTGGCGGTAATTGGTGTTCCGCAGCGAGTCGCTCGGCCTCTTGCTCGGCCCACTGTTGGTGCGTCTGCAATGGCTGAGAAGTCCTGGCGATGGCGCGGGCATCCTCGGCGGTGGGCATCGTCCGCCGTTTTTCAACGAGCAGCCATTCCTGTGGTTCGCCTTCGTCCGTAGTGCGAGAGACGAACTTGAGAGATGTCCGCCACCAGGCATCTTGAGATGGCAGACCATCGTTAGATCGACGCACCCGAAACCCGGTGACCTCCCAGTCGGCATCATCGCCAGTGGAGAGATTTTCGAACTTGGTGTTGTGGTCGAGCAGACCGTCTTTGCTCAATCCGGTAAACCTCGCGTCCACAACGAGCGTGCTGTTATTGAGCCTTCGTTGGAGATCATCCTTGCGGCGTTTAACAGCTTTCTTGTCGTCTCCCTCAAAGGCGAGTTCCTCAAGGGTAACGAACCGCTCCACACCGAGCGCGTGACCGACCACGACCGCGATCACGGAACTTCGCCGTAGCATCGTCGCTTGATCGGTGTCATCGTCGGCAGGCGGTTTATTATCCAGCTTCTTCAAGATGGCCTTCGCCCGTTTCGTTAACCAGTCGAAGACCCGCCACGACTCCGTTTCGAGCGTTTCGCTCAAATGCGGCGGGGCATGCTCGAAGAATTCCGTTGCATCCGCTTTCCGTTTCTTCTCGGTGGCGGATGTATTCTCGCCAACAGGCAGATACCGTCGCCAGATGACGGTGGCCTGCGGTTTATCGTCCACCCAGCCGCGCAGCCACGGTGCCACCATCGGCCGACCGGTGTGCTTTTCCAGCGACGTCATCGACCAAGCGTCAACGACCGGACGGGTAAGCGCCGGTCGCAACGGAGGTTCTGAAGTAGCGGCCGCCATGATCGCTTGAAGCTGCTCGTCCTCATCAGCTCTCAGCTTGAGTTTTCGGATGGCCCCCGGGCTGGCGTCGTGAGTGTCGCCTTCCGTCGGAAGACAACGCAGGGGCGCACGAAAGACATTAATTTTGTGATTCGGATCTTTTTGGGCATCTTTAACAGCGGCCGCATATTTCCGGGCTTCTCCTGATTCCGATTGGTTTCGACCGGAAGCTTCCTTCGCCAGAGCCGTTGCTTGTTTTTGAGTGGGAGTCACCCATTCAATGACCACCCGCACTGTAGCGGAGCCGTTCCCACGTCGATTCACGCGTCCCAACCTCTGAACCATTCGTTCCCAGGCGACCAAATCGCACACCATGTCGTCCGCATCGAGATCAACTCCCACTTCGCCGGCACTCGTGGCGAACAGAAACGTGGGGATTTGGCAAGCATTCTCGCTGCCAGCCAGAAAACCATGCTCGTCGAGCCACTTGGCTGCTTGCTCGCGTTAGCGCACGCGGCGGGCCCCTACAAACAATTCGGTCTCGATGGTCACCGGATCGACGCCCTGTTGTTTGTCCCCCTGGGCCAGTTTCTCGATAGCTTCCTTTGCCTTTTCAGCCACACCTCGGCTGTTGCTAAACACAATCACGCGAACCGCTTTGGCTCCCTGACCTGCCAAGCTCCACGCTTCCTCAGCGAGCAACTCCGCCAATGACTGCGAACCATCGGATTCACGAAACGACAGTCGCTTTGTCGCCTCCAGTCGCTTCTTGGCGATCGGATGGCTCAGATCAGCGTCGGTCAATCGCCATACCTCACCTTCAGCATCCCTCCCTGTGGCGGAGAGAGATAGAAGTTTGAGACTCGGAATCAGGGCAGCCAGATCGCGATCTGGACCAAAGCCGCCATCATCCATAACGAGCGTTTGCAGCATCATTTCGAACGGCGGCACGAGATGCGCCTCGTCCAGTACGAAAAGCGCGTCGGCTCCGAGCATCCCAGCGTGATATGGTCGCATCTTGCGGGACACACCGTAGCCTTCGAAAAGCAACCGTGAGCCAATCATGTCGACCGTGCCAACGATGATCGCCGGCGCCGATGGGTCCTCCAACCATTCGCGATTGTCAACATACTGTCCGCGCAACGTGGAGATAGGTAGGTGTTGATCGTTCGCCAAGCCAAGTTGTGATTTCACGTTCGGTGAACGATCCACCCAGGATCGCAGTCGTTCAGCTTCCCGTGTTGCCTGATCGACGACAGCGCGGCGGTCTACAACATAAACCAGTCGCCGCGGCAACGGCCCTCCTTGCGAACGCGCCACCAACCAGGCTGCAATAACGCTGGTCTTCCCGAGGCCAGTCGGGATGTCGAGCGACGTGCGCTTGCCGATCCCATCAACGAACTTGGCGAGTAACTCATCCTGCCACGGAAACGGCGACTCATCCTCCCGAAGCCCCAGAGCAAGACGTAGGAAATTGCCTTCAGGGGGAGGTGTTTCCGTAACATGCGACGGCGGCTGTTGATTAAGTGACTCGCTCACGCTTCGGGCCACTCATTGAAAAACGAACTTTGGTTTCGGCATTCACACACGATCAACGTAGCAACCACTTTGGACACCTTTGGTCCAACCTGCGGAAACTTTTTCTGCTTTTCCGGCAACTCTTGTCCTTCGACATCATTTCTTTCGCTTTGGCTTGCTGCTCCTGCTCGATTCGACCTTCCGTAGGAACTTCTCCAGGTCGCTCCGCTTCAATAGCCGGTAGCCGTTCGCGGGATTGCGGTGCATGGGAATCTTGCCCTGCGCGGCCCATTTGCGAAGCGTGTTCTGCGCCACACCCAGGATCTCCGCCGCCTCGGCCGTCATCACATAGTCGGTCAACTTCGCCATTGCCTGCCATCGTCTCCAAATGGTTTGTGACGCCCGCCGTAGTCTATCAAAGCCTGCACGCCGTCGATAGCAGCGAAACCCCATCTGAGTCTGCCACCGAATGGCTTGCATCGTTGGCGAACTGCTGGCTCCTGTGTGACTTCCGCGGGCGGATTGGCCGCCCGCCGAACCACGCAAACGGGAGCCAGAACGATGGACGAGCAGAAGATGTTGGACGGCCAAGTTCGCCAGTGGGAGGCGGAAGGCCGGTGGGTAGATCGCGGGCGATGGACGCGGGCGACGAACGGAACGCTTGAATACCTGCCGACCAAGCGCGAGATCGCCGCCAAGTGCCGGTTGTTCCGAAACCTCGCCGGTTGGCGAGGGGCGAAGAAACGGTCGCCGCGCGACGACGAGTTCGCGGTGGCGACCACCGCCGGCGTCTGACCAGGCCACTCGCCACCCCGTCGCCCACGAGGCCGCCTGTCGCGGCCTCTTCTTACGGCTCGTCCGTTTGTCCGCCCGGCCCAACGCCGCGAACGCGGGCCACCCAAACGCGCCCTGGTGGCCATTGGCCAGAAGCTCTCGGAATCCGCGGGCCCTGGCCTTGAGCTTTGGGCCGAAACGAGGCTCAGTGTCCACTCGGGTTAGCGATTTCGAGGCTTTCGAGACAAGGAGAAACGTATGACGTTGAACATCGGCAAAGAGGTCGCCGCGTTGGAGCGGATGACCGTCGGCGAACTGCGCGAGCGATACGCGGAATTGTTTGGCGAATCGACGCGCACCTGCAACAAGACGTGGTTGATCCGCCGCATCGTCTGGCGGACGCAATCGCTCGAAGAGGGCGACCTGTCTGAACGGGCCCGTCGACAAGCGATGGAACTGGCCAACGATTCCGACTTGCGCGTCACAGCGCCGCGCGAGCCGAAACCGTCGCCGGATGCGCCTCGGCGCACCAAGACGATCCCCTGCCAAGTCGAATCGGGATCGCGCGTACCGCTGCCTGGCACGGTCATCACCCGCCGCTACAAGGGCCGGTTGATCCAGGTCAAGGTGTTGCCGAAAGGCTTTGAGTTCGAAGGCGAACTTTACAAGTCGCTCAGCGCCGTGGCCAAACAGGTCACCGGTTCGCATTGGAACGGTTACAGATTCTTCAACTTGCACAAAACGGGAGACGACCAATGACTCGACGCAGTAAACAGACCGACGTATCCACCGTCCGATGCGCGATCTATACACGCAAGAGCACGGACGAGGGACTTGAGCAGGAATTCAACTCGCTTGACGCGCAACGCGATTCGGGCGAGGCATTCATCGCTTCCCAGCGACACGAGGGATGGACGTGCGTGCCGGAACACTACGACGACGGTGGGTTTACGGGCGGCAACATGGATAGGCCGGCGTTGCGCCGCCTGATTGCGGACATCGAAGCCGGCAAGATCGATTGCGTCGTGGTCTACAAGGTTGATCGGCTCAGCCGGTCGCTGCTGGATTTCGCCAAGCTGATGGGGTCTTTTGACACGCATGGCGTTTCATTCTGTAGTGTGACCCAGCAATTCAACACCGCGACTTCCATGGGGCGTCTGATCCTCAATGTCCTGTTGTCATTCGCCCAGTTCGAACGCGAAATGATCAGCGAACGGGTCCGCGACAAGATCGCCGCCTCTCGCCGCAAGGGGAAATGGTCCGGTGGCATGCCGATCCTGGGTTACACGGTCAAAGACACGAAGCTCGTCGTGGACAAGGTCGAATCCCAGCGCGTTCGCCAGATCTTCGAGCTGTATCTCGAATACCAGTCTCTGCTGGCCACCGTGACGGAACTCAACCGCCGCGGTTGGACGACCAAGCGCTGGACAACCAAGAAGGGAACCCAGCGCGGCGGAAAGCTGTTCACCAAGAACAGCCTATACTCGCTGCTGACCAACGTCACCTACATCGGCAAGATCAAGTACAAGGACGAAGTCCACGCTGGCGAGCACGAGGGAATCGTGCCAGACGAATTGTTTGCCAAGGCCCAAGCGCTGCTGGCGCGCAACGGCCACACCGGCGGCAGAGCAGTTCGCAACAAGCACGGCGCCCTGCTGCGAGGCCTGCTCCGCTGCGCTCCTTGCGGCTGCGCGATGTCACACACCTATACGTCGAAAGGGAATCGCCGTTACCGCTACTACGTCTGCGGCACGGCGCAACGGCGAGGCTGGTCGGAATGCCCTTCGCCCTCCGTTCCCGCCGGCGAGATCGAGCGGTTCGTGGTAGACCAGATCAAGTGTATCGGCCACGATCCGGCTGTCATTGCAGAAACCGTCCAGCAGGTCCGCAGCCATACGGAAGAAGGCATCGAGCGTTTGAGTCACGAACGCGTCGCTCTCCAGCAGCAACTCCGCGACGACAACGCCGAGTTGCAGAGTGCTGCAGCGATGACAAAGCAAGTTGACCGCGTTTCGCGCCTCGCGGACCTGCAAGATCACATCCGTGCCGCCGATCGCCGCCTGACCGAAATCGACAACGAGTTGATCTCGCTCAATGGTGAGTTGCTTGATGACGCCGAGGTCACCAAGACGCTGGCCGATTTCGACAACCTGTGGGACGCCCTCGCGCCGCGCGAGCAAACCCGTCTGCTGGAACTGCTGATCGAACGGGTTGAATACGACGGCCAGCGCGGCAACGTGTCCTTCACCTTTCATTCGAGCGGCATCAAGTCGCTGACTGACGAACTGGCCCAATATCAGGAGGACGCAGCATGAACCAGAATCTGACGGTCACTCGTGAATTCCACGCCACCCGCCGACACCACGGCCGCAAGCAATTCCGGGACGGCAGCGCGCCAGACGTGCCAACCGGCCGCGTCCCGCGCATCGCCCGCCTGATGGCGATGGCGATCCGTTGCCACCAACTGATCCGCGACGGCGTTGTTACCGACCAAGCGGAACTCGCCCACTTCGGCCACATCACGCCGTCGCGCATGGCCCAGATCATGATGCTGTTGAATCTCGCCCCGACATCCAGGAACAAATCCTCTTTCTCCCCCGCGTCCAACGCGGCCGCGATCCCATCAAAGAGAACGACCTCCGTCCCATCACGCGGACACTCGACTGGCGCAAGCAGCGGCGGATGTGGATGATAGTGTGCCAAGGAGTCTCTTCTCGCCCCGAAGGGGCATCGACATGATAGCCCAGGGCAGAGCGGAGCGGCGCCGCCGCGCAGTGCCGCCCTGGGTAAAGGGTCCACCAGGATTCCCCAGCCCTGAAAGGGCGTTACATCCGGGAGCAGGCAAAGCGATGCCACAGTCGTTGGTCAAGAACCTGGTCCATCTGGTGTTCAGCACGAAACACCGCAAGTCGCAGCTGTCAGATGACGACCAGGATTCCCTGTACGCAAGTTGACGTTTCAGGATGAATTGCGGGCGCTGCTCAAGAGGCATGGCGCCGAATTCGATGAGCGCTATGTGTGGGATTGACGAAATTCGAGATCCCAGGTTGTTGTGCCCTTTCAGGGCGACGGACGTGGTGACCTCGGAACCCAGGGCGACGCTACGCGGCTGCGCCGCTCCGCTCTGCCCTGGGCTGACATGTTGCGGCCCCTTCGGGGCGAAGAACGCACGACGTTCCTGTCGGGCGATAATCCTTCCCGGCAACATTGCTTCCAGGCAATCGAACGCGAGCGACCAAGCTCGCGCAGGGTTGTCTTTGCCCCCCGAACCCAACCAGGGTATTGAATTGTTGGGGGGTCTTAAACGGAGAGCGCGAGAGTTCGAGCGCGGTTTTTCGGAAGGACGGAGACAACCCTTGCCTTTGGCAGCCGCAACGACAATGCAGAGAGCGCCGGACCGATACGGCGTCCGTCGCAAACTCTTTCGACGTCTGCAGATAACTTGCAACTTCAGGCGGCCGCCATTTTCGCTCCGAGAGCTAACTGGCGGGTCGCGGTGGTTTCGCAAAAGTGAAAAAGTATCCCCGACAGGATTCGAACCTGTAACCTTCGG
>JAGQPD010000157.1 GCA_020426865.1 Planctomycetales bacterium | reverse complement strand
CTCCGACGACAAGATTGATGGCATTGATTTTCTCGCCTGGCAGCGAGGCTTTGGTGCGTCACTGACGAATGCCGTCCGGTCTGTGGGAAACGCGGACCACGACGGAGATGTGGATGCCAATGACCTGAAATACTGGGCCGTTCAGCTGCAGGGCAATCGCTCGGTTGTTGCCTTAGGCCGATCTGAACCGACGTCGAGTGCCGATGTAGCGCCTGTGCCGGATGCGTGTCGAGACGGTGAGCCTCGCAGTATGGGCGATACGCCGGTGGAGTCGTCAGTTTCTGCCGACGCCGGCGATCGACCCTTTGTATCATCGAGCTCTTGGTCGGGCGACGATCGCCTGGCATCCTGGCAACCGGCGCAGGTTGCGCGCGAACGTCGGGCTCGAATTACGCGGATGCAAGCGGGCAACGCTGATCCGAACGACCTGACATAGCCCGTCGTGCGGAGTACCGCGGAATCGGTACGCCTATGTGTGACCGTTGTGTGGCGCTAAGTCCGTGCGGGATATTTTTCCAGCAGCCGCAGGACGTCATCGATTTGTTCAGGCTTTTCGAAGCCAATCGTCATCGCGTCGAGCAGCCCCAGCTCTTGAGCGAACTTGATACACGCTTCACGCTCGTCACGAAGTTGACCTTCGCCGAAGATCTTCATGCCAATTACGGCTTTGCCATTGGCCTTCATCTCCCGGATCACGTCCGTGATCTGCTCGGGGGTCCCGTCCATCTTGACGCCACGGGGATTGATGCGAGTCAACACGACATCGACCCACGGTGATTTGGCAGCCGCCTCGAGGGCACCCAAGTCGTGACACGATACGCCAATGGCGCGGACTTGTTTGTTCTCTTTGGCAAATGCCAGTTCTTCCATATACGGCTGGAGCTCCTCCGTCCAGGAGCTCTTGGTCATGCAATGCAACAGGACGATGTCGATATAATCGGTATTGAGTTCATGACGGAAGCGTTCCAGCGTGCTGCGCGCGATCTGACGCCGTTCTGGTTCCCGCGAATTGGCCTCTGGTCCATCGTAGCGCCACCACATTTTTGTGAGGATCGTGACCTTCTCGCGGGGAATCGTACGCAGTGCCTCGCGAAAGTACAAGTGTGTTCCGTACAGGTCGGCAAGGTCGAAAAAAGTAATGCCGCGGTCGTACGCATGTTTGAAGAGCGAAACCAGCTTTTCGAACCCCAGGCGTGTTTGATCGGATTGACGGTTGCCGCCGTGGACTCCGGTCCCCTGGGCGACTCGAGAGAGTTGGATCCCGGTTCTTCCCAGCGGAACCTGTGGAGGGGCAGGGACGTCGCTGGCGACCGCCAACGAGGCTTGACTCAACAGCGCCGCAACACCGCCCGTGGCGCCGACAAACGCACGACGATTCAGCTTTGACATTGTGTGATCTCCCGGAAAACCGCTGACACACTCCATCGCGGCCTGACGATCAGGCCTGTTGGCCCTCATTGTACCTTATCGCGGGTAACGGCCGCAACCAAGTCCCCGATCTGTTCGCTACGCTCGCCATGCTTGTTGAGGACGACGCGGCAAAAAAAGGCGATGTTGCTAGAGCTGGTGGCAGCCAAGTAGTGTGCCGGAGTGGACCTCAGGAAAGCGACGAGATTCAGCACTTCCTTCTCGGAGAGGTTGTTGAGTATCCCTTCAGGCATCATCGATACGGGGGCGATGTCTTGCGACAGGATCTCTGATCGAGCGATCACAACGGGCATTTCGCGATTGGCGATCCGCAATGTGATGCTGCGATCGCTCTCGCCTGACAGGATCCCGGAATAAACACGTCCTTCGTTCGTGTTGACGATCAGCATGCGATAAGCGTCCTGGATCGTAGCGCTGGGTGTCAGGATATTGTCGAGCAAGTAGTTGACGTTCGTGCGATTGGCACCTGTCAGGTCGGGGCCGAGTTGACCGCCTTCGTCGTTGATGCGGTGGCACACGGCGCACGTTCGCAGGAAGACTTCGTGTCCTTTGCCCGGATCGGCCTGACGGAGGTTGGCATCGGTTAGCAGATCGCGATATTTCGCGAACAGTTCTTTTTGGTCCTCCGCCAACAAATCAACGCTCCCCCATACGTCGACGAATGACGGGCCCACGACTCGCTGCAACTGCCGTGCGACGTAGGCGGGCACGTCCGTTCTGGGGATCCGGCCCTGCCGAAGGGATTCGGTCAACTGCTGACCGTATGACGTTCGCGAGGCCAGGGTTTGCAGCGCCTCGAGCTTTTCTTCCGTCGTAAGGGAAGCGTATCTTTCCAGTAGCGCGCTGGCAAGTCGATCGTTGTCGAAAGCCGCGATCGTGCGAATGACTTCCGTACGAATGGCGTCGTCGTCCAACAGTTTCGGCAACTGTGGCTGTAATCTCTCGCC
The DNA here is from genome assembly GCA_020426865.1 of Planctomycetales bacterium. Lineage (GTDB taxonomy): Bacteria > Planctomycetota > Planctomycetia > Pirellulales > Pirellulaceae > JAGQPD01. The sequence goes on along the minus strand of JAGQPD010000157.1, from coordinate 5,639 downwards.
ACGTTGCGTCGCCAGGACTTGTAGGCCACTTTCTCGTTCTTTCGCGGGCAGCTGGGGGTTGGCAATCACGTCGAACAGTTGATCGATGGCCGATGTATCGCCGAATCGTTGTGCCAATTCGGTGGCCAATCGTGCGACCCGTTCGGACTTGGATTTCAACAGTGGGTAGGCCACGTCCCAGGCGGAGGGCGGCTGGTGAGTCTGCCGGCTGTCGAGGCTGTCGAGCAGTCCTGCGGTCAGCCACTGCAGTTGGGCGTCATGTGCTTGCGAGTTTTTGGCGATCCAGGCGACGACAGGTTCCAGTTGATCGTCATCGGCCAGGCGGCGGGCAATAAACCGAGTGAGTAGTGGTATGCGACCGGATGTTGCCAGCGTAATGCCCTGGGGGATATCCTCGGTGACATGCGGCTGGATGCCATACCAAATCATCTTGGGGATGTTATGATCGTCAGCCTCCTCGGCATGCTTGGCGAGCTGGCTGGCGATTTGCCAACAAGCGTCGTCAGGGAGCCGCTGCATTGCAGCAGCCAGATACAGTCGGACAACCGGTGAGGTTTCGTGCTGGCTGAGCCGGATGATCTGGGACAGGCCATCGGCGGCGACGGGCGAGTCTTCACAGAGCAGTTGAATTGCCCATGCGCGCACGTAGGGCTGTGGATCGTCGAGCAACGTTACCAGATCGTCTGCGGTCAGGGTGCCGGTGACGTGCGCCGACCAGAGCGCGCGTAAGCGATGAGGGACGTGCGACGACTGCCTCCACAGGCTGCGAAGTTCAGCGGCACTGTCGGCATCAAAGGTACCTTGAGCGGCGCGGTGCTGCATGACGACGCGTGCGCGACGTGCATGCCAATCGCTGTCACTTGTTTGCAGCGTGACGAGCGCGGCGTTGTCAAACGAATTAAGATCGTCGTAGCGGCCGTTGAAGGGCTTGGCCAGTGAATTTTCAGGCACGACGCGATAAATCCGGCCGGTTTCCCTTTGCAGAACTTCTTTGCCGCAGATGTCCGCGTCATGCCAATCGAGTACGTAGAGGCCACCCTCGGGACCGATTTCGACGCTGAAGCCGATCCATTGGGCGTTGTTTGCCAGCAGGAATTCATCGCCGTGGTGCCCGACGAAGCCCGAGCCGTGGGGTTCGAGCGTATCGGTGAGTACCGCGTGTTCGTGAATATTGGCCATGAAAATGCGTCCGCGATACTGTTCAGGAAAGGCGTCGGAGGCATACACGCGGGCACCGCCATGTGCGGAACGATGGCGATGGTCGGCGATCGTCTTGATATCGTCGTAGACGTAGGGATTGAAATGCGAACCGCCTTGTCGATGGTAGATGCCGCCTGGTATGACGTGCCACAGATGCGGTATCACGCAGGCGCTGATAAACATCTGGCCATACGGGTCATAGTCTAGTCCCCATGGATTACTGAACCCGTGCGCGACGACCTCGAAACGGCGTTTGTGCGGATGATACCGCCAGATACCCCCGTCGATATCGACGGGCTTGTCGGCGAAGGCAAACGATTCGGGGAATTGTTCCACGGGGTTGTATTTTCCGTCGCCGGCCGGAGTGCCCACTTGCGACGGTGTGGCAAACCCCTGGCAGCCGTAGAGCCAGCCGTCGGGGCCCCAGAGAAGGCTATTGAGGGTCTCGTGTCGGTCGCGGATTCCCCAACCTGTCAGTCGCACTTCGATGTCGTTCCAATCCGCGCGGTCATCGTTGTCGCGATCGGGGATGAACAGCAAGTGCGGCGGTGCCCCCAGCCATAGACCTCCCATTCCGACGGCGATGGCAGCCGGAAAGTGGATCCCTTCGAGAAATACGGTCCGCTTGTCGGCGCGGCCGTCGTGGTCGGTGTCCTCCAGGATGAGAATCCGGCTATCCTTGGCGTTGGCGAAACCGGTTCCTCGCGTTTCGTAGTCGCGGTTTTCGGCGATCCACAGGCGACCACGATCATCCCAGCAGAACGCCATTGGTTGCGTGATCATCGGTTCGGATGCGTACGCGTTGGCGCGAAAGCCATTGGCCACCGTCATCGCTTGGACCGATTCCTCCGCGGTCAGGAATTGAGATTGGCGACCTTCCTGTTGTGCCAGATTCCACATGGCGTACGTCCCACTCTGCCCCGTATACTCTTGCCAAAGATTGGTAAGGTGCAAGTCATTGAGGGTTCCGGTATAGACGACGATTTGGTGTTTGATAGTTGCCGTTTGATCGGCGGGAATGTGCCAATCGCCACCGCGGGTAGGGACCGGACCGATACCGAGCTGTCCGTCGACGCGCCACGCCTGCGGGAAGCCTCGGTTTTGCGGGTGGTCGAAGATGGCGACGTGAGCCCAATCATCGCGTCCATCGATTTGCATCCCGACGTCGGTCCAGATCGCACGTTGCCCTTCGGCGCGTTGGTTGCGTTGCCGAGCCGCATTGACGACTTCTCCCGCGATTCCTTCACGCCATGGCATGCGAAGAAACAGCCCACCGTAATCATACTTGCCAATGGTGAGATCCACGTGTGCACGCGCCTGCCACTGCAAATCCAAGAAATACTCGCCGTCTCGTTCGGACATGGTCCATGTCTGCGTCTCTGTCAACAGAGACGTACCGTCTTCGGCGAGAATGTCGTAGACCGTTTGCCACCGTACCTGCTCGTCGTTGGCCGGCAGAATCGTGGCAGATTGTCGCTTCCAATAGTCTCCTTCCGGATGATGGAAGGTGTCTCGTCCGTTAATGCGGGTGAAGCCCCAGTAGAGTCCTGTTTGGTGTGGATGGTGTGGCGGCTTCGCTTCGGTGAGAATCCCCTTCCCATCCGGGGCCACCAGCGGATGGATGAATGGCCGATGTGACGGTGGGATCTGCTGTGTGAGAATCGGTACAGGGTGGCTCCCTCGTTGGATGCGAATGACCGACGCCTGTTCGTCAAGGACGGCGCGCAACGCCGCATGTGCGCTGTGTGCGCAGTGCAGACTGGTGATGGCGAAACCATCAAAAAGTGCCGTGGCAAATCCCAAGAGCAGAAGGGAGGTTTTCGGCGGAACAAAGAGTCTGAACATAGACTGTCCTCGAACAGTATCGATTAAAGTGAACCTGTCTTCCGACGCACAACGTGATGTATTTGGGCAAATAAAAACGTGGCCACCGAGCCGATCAGGCTGTACCAGTAGCCGTTGATCTGTGGTATCCATGTTACGACTGCGACGCCCGTGCTGCCAGCTTCCACTTCGGATGATATGCTTTCACTAGACCCGGTCGTGGCAATGAGGTGCGGTCCAAAGACCACGCAGCATAAGATGAGAACTCCCCCTACGAAACCAAACAACGCGTCCGACTCGCGGCAGTGTTTGCTAAGGCTGGCCAGGAAGAACAAACCGAGGATCGGTCCACTGGCGAATCCAGCAATAAACAACACTCGATCGACGACGGCCGTGTTGGCTGCGATGTTGATCACGGCAATCGCAATCGCGACCTGGAGGATACCAAAAACCAACGTACTGATGCGACTGATGCGGACGCGTTGATCTTCGGAGCTGTTCGGTTGCAAGAGAACATAAAAATCGTTGACGAAGACACTTGCCGAGGAGTTGAGCGAGCTGGACAGCGTCGACATGGCGGCGGAAAAAACCGCTGCCAACGTGATCCCCACGATGCCGACTCCAAGATGATTGACGATGAACGACGCGAATACCTCGTCGTTATCTGTGAAGGCAGTTGCCGGCGGCGACTGTTGGTAGTAACAGGCAAGACCGACGCCGATGACGAGAAACAGGGCAAACTGGACAAACACGACAAGCCCGCTGCCGATCAATGCGACCGACGCGTGTCGTTGCGACTTGGCGCCTAAGACTCGTTGTACAATCAGCTGATCCGTGCCGTGAGTTGCCAGGGTCAAAAAGGCGCCGCCAATGGCACCGGCCCAGATATTGAGCGCGTTCATTCCGCCGGCTGTCGTTAGCAATTGCCAGCGGTCCGTCTCGCGGCCGAATTCAACGATCGTGCTCCAGCCGCCGGGTACCATCCTCAGGATGACCCCTAATGCCCACATCGCCCCCAACATGTAGACGGTAAATTGGATCACGTCGTTCCAAACCACCGATTTCATGCCACCCGCCAGCGTGTAGATCGTCGTGACGATTCCTAAAAGGACAATGCAGGGGATCAAATCCATGCCGATCGCTTGTTTCAAGACGAGTGCCGTCAGGTAGAGTCGGATGGCATCGGCTGCATTGCGAGTCGCGAGGAATAGGAGGGAACTCAGGCGGCGCGTCGTCGTGCCAAAGCGATGTTGCAACAATTCATACGAGGTGAATAGCTCGCTGCGGAAATACGCGGGGAGTAAGATCCAAACGACGATCGTGCGTCCGATAATGTAACCGATCGCCAATTGTAGGAATGTGAGGTTGCCGCCCGGGGCGAACGATTTGCCTGGTACGCTCAGAAACGTGACAGTACTGGTCTCCGTCGCAACGATCGACAGCAACAACGCCCACCAAGGCAACGTACGTCCGCCGAGAAAATAGTCGAGCGTCGTACGAGGGTTTTTGCCAATCCAGACGCCGAAGGCCATGATCGCCATTAGATAGGTGAGCACAATGGCGATATCGACTTTGTGGATGGCAAGATTCACGGTTTAATAGACTAGCGGTGCATGCTTGCCCTGCAGGTATCGTGACCTGTGGGATATTGAGTTCACGGCGGCTTGCTTACCAAGCGTCTGGGGATCGTGGTTCAATTAGAATCGAAAGTGCGTAGCCATTCAATCTGGGGAGATCATGACACCACGGCGAACAATCATTGGCGTCGACGCAGGGGGGACGAAGACGATCGCTCGGATTGCGGCGATCGACGGTGATCATTGCATTGCGGTGTTGGGAGAGGGGCGTGCTGGCAGCGGCAACCCGCGATCGGTGGGGGGCGGACAGGCCCTGCAAAATATAGAACGGGCGATCCAGTTGGCGTGGGCGCAATCGCAACAACAAAGATGCATTGCCGATTGCATCGTTCTCGGTATCGCCGGTGGCGGAGGTGATGAGTTTGAAAGTCGATTGGCGAATTGGCTGCGTCGCGACGCAATTGCTCGCACAATACAGTCCGTTGCCGACTATCGACTGATTGTTCCCGCGGCGTTCGGAACCGAAATAGGGGTGGGGGTCGTCGCAGGGACGGGATCGGTGGCGTTTGGGAACGACGGGCAGGGAAATAGTGCCGTCGTGGGAGGTTGGGGGTATCTTTTCGGTGATGAGGGGAGTGCATTTGCGGTGGGCCGAGCAGGACTGATGGCGGCCACACGGTGTGCGGATGGACGCGGCCCACAGACGGAGTTGGTACCCGAGCTACATCGCTTTTGGGAAACACGAGAGCCTGCGGAATGGAAGCAGCGAGTTTACGAATCGCTATCGCCGCGAGAAGCGATAGCCGGCTTGGCTCCCGTGGTAATTCAGACGGCTGGATGCGGTGACCGAGTCTCGATGGGGATACTGGATAATGCCGCGTCCGATCTTTGTGACATGATCATGTCGGTTGTTGGCAGGTTGGGATTCGCCGGCGGGGGGTATTCTTTGGCGATCGCGGGAGGGCTGTTGGTGGGGGTGGAACGGTTGCGGGAACGGGTCATCGACCAGCTCCGGCACCAGGGGCTAGCCCCTGGTGC
>JAGQPD010000156.1 GCA_020426865.1 Planctomycetales bacterium | reverse complement strand
ATACCTCGAACCACAAGGTATTGGGCGTTTTTCTTGCGGGGTGTCTGAATCGGCGTCGGTTATTCCTCGATGACCATCAGCAGATCGCCCGCCTCGACTTGTTTCCCTGGTTTAACGAGGATTTCGGCGACTCGGCCATCGCGATCGGACGTGATCGTGGTTTGCATTTTCATGGCCTCCAACATCACAAGTGCTTGGGACTTGTTGACCTCTTGTCCGACACTAACCGCTACATTGACAACAATGCCGGGCATGGAAGCGGCGACGTGTGTCGCATCGTTCGGATCGGCTTTGTGACTTTCGGAGGCATCCGCTTCGAAGGCATGATCGCGGACACTGATTTCACGGGGTTGACCATTCAGTTCGAAGAAGACGGTCCGTCGACCATCTTCGTGCAAATCGCCGACGGTGAGGAACTTGCTGATCAGCGTTTTCCCTTTTTCGATGTCGACGGCAACTTCTTCGCCGGGTTCCAAACCGTAAAAGAAAGCGGGCGTGGGGAGGATACTCGTATCGCCGTAGGACTTCACATGTTGGATGAACTCTTTCCACACCTGGGGATACATCAAATAGGACATAACGTCAGTCGCTGACGGCGGATGTTCGAGGACCGGCTCGATCTCTTTGGCGATGTCTGCAAAATCGACGACGGGAAGTTGTTCCCCGGCGCGACCGGGGAGGGGTTTCCGACCGTGCAGGATTCTCTGCTGGACGTTGCTGGGAAAACCACCGGGGTTTTGCCCCATTCGACCGCTGAGCAGATCAATCACCGATTGCGGATAAGACACTTCGCGCGTACCTTCGACGACGTCATTGGCTGACATGTCATTTGCGATCAGAAACAGTGCAAGGTCGCCGACGGCCTTGGAAGTGGGAGTGACTTTGACGATATCCCCAAGCAACTGATTAACGTCTGCGTAGACACGACAGACCTCGGTCCAGCGATCGGCGAGTCCCAAAGCGCGCGCTTGCTGGAACAGATTCGTGTATTGTCCTCCGGGCATTTCGTGCTCATAAAGGTCGGCACCGGCTGGTAGAACAGGGCTTTCGAACGGTGTGTAAAACTCACGAGCTTCACGCCAGTATTCAGCAATTGCGTCGAGGAAATGGCCGGGCAATTGGGTGTCATGCGGCGAATGTCGCAGCGACTCGACCAGAGTGTTCAGATTCACTTGCGAGGTGCCGCCGGAGAGTGGAGCCATGCATGCGTCAGCGACATCGAGACCTTCTCCGGCAGCATTCAAGATGGCGGCGGCCTGCATGCCGGAAGTATCGTGCGTATGGAAATGGATCGGCAAGCCAATTTCGTCGCGAAGGGCACGCACCAGGCGTTGCGCAGCGAATGGCTTACAGAGGCCGGCCATATCCTTGATCGCCAGAATATGGGCCCCCATGTTTTCCAGTTCTTTGGCCAGTTCTACGTAATACTTGAGCGAATACTTGGTACGTTTGGGGTCGGTAATATCGCCGGTATAGCAGATAGCGGCTTCACAGATCGCGCCACTTTCGACGATCGCATCCATGGCTACGCGCATATTCTCCGTCCAATTCAGTGCATCAAAGACGCGAAAGACATCAATTCCCGCCTGACTGGCTTCACGAACGAATTCGACGACGACATTGTCGGGGTAGTTCGTATAACCGACGGCGTTGGCGGCGCGAAGCAGCATCTGCAGGAGAATGTTCGGCACGGCTGCGCGGACATCGGCCAACCGTTGCCACGGGCATTCCTTTAGAAATCGCATGGACGTGTCGAAAGTGGCCCCTCCCCACATCTCGAGCGAAAACAGTCCGGGCAACAACCGCGCATAGGCATCGGCGATCTTCAAGATATCGAACGTCCGCAATCTCGTTGCCAACAGTGACTGATGAGCGTCTCTCAACGTCGTGTCGGTGATCAACAACGCATCGTTTTCGCGAATCCATCGCGAAAATTTCTCTGCACCCATTTGCGTCAACCGCTGCTTCATTCCTGCGGGGACAAGCGGTTCATCCGTCAACTGCGGTGTCCATGCCGGTTCCCTCCTGGTCGCCTTGGGCTGGCCGGCGACCAGCGGGTTTCCGTTGACCGTCGTCTCTGCCAGGTATCGCAAGAGTCGCGTCGCACGATCGCGGCGTCGGGGAAATTGGAACAGCTCGGGCGTCTCATCGATAAATCGCGTGTGACACGCTCCGGACATGAACGTCGGATGCATGACCAACTTGATCAGAAAAGGGATGTTGGTCTTTACGCCCCGAACACGAAATTCCTGCAGGCACCGCTCCACCCGTACCGCCGCCTCGTCAAACTTCCGCGCCCAGGCAGTCACCTTTACCAGTAACGAATCGTAAAACGGATAAACGACCGCTCCAGAAAATGCGGAACCGGCATCCAATCGAATCCCCATTCCGCTGGCCGAACGATAATGCGTCATGCGACCGTAGTCGGGCATAAAACTGTTCGACGGATCCTCGGTGGTCACGCGACATTGAATCGCGTATCCGTTGGTCTGCACGCTCGACTGGCCAGGCAGATCGATCCTCGCGTCCCCCAGTGGCGCTCCCTGAGCAACTAAGATCTGCGATCGCACCAGATCGACCCCGGTCACCTCTTCGGTAACCGTATGCTCGACTTGGATCCGAGGATTGACTTCGATAAAAAAGTATTCATTCGTATCATCGTCAACAAGAAACTCGACCGTGCCCGCGTTCTGGTAGCGAACTTGCTGGCCAATCTTGATCGCCGCGTCGCACAACGCATCGCGCAGCTGTGTAGCCAGCCGTGGTGCCGGTGCAATTTCGACCACCTTCTGATGACGACGTTGCACGGAACAGTCTCGTTCGTACAAGTGGATCAGGTTGCCGTGGCTGTCACCCAGCAGTTGGACTTCGATATGCCGTGCCCGCTGAACAAACTTTTCCAGGAATACGTCCGGGCTGCCGAACGCAGTCAGGGACTCACGCCGAGCGGCATCAAAGGCGTCGGCAAATTCCTTCGGCTCGCGAACAACCCGCATCCCTCGACCGCCACCACCATGCGCGGCTTTGAGAATGACCGGGTACCCCAATTGCTGTGCCATTTGAGCTCCCGATGACGCGTCGACGATCGCTTGTCCGCTTCCGCCCAGCACCGGAACGCCCGCTCGTTCGGCAATTTTGCGCGCCGTGACTTTGTCTCCCAGCTGGCGGAGCGTCTGAGGTGTCGGCCCGACAAAACATATACCGGCATCGGCACATGCCGACGCAAATTCCGCGTTCTCCGATAAAAAACCATAGCCGGGGTGAATCGCATCAATTTGATGTCGCTTGGCCAATTCAATGATGTTGCCAATCTTCAGGTACGCCTGGATCGGTTCACCCTTCGTCCCCACCGAATACGCTTCGTCGGCCTTGAAACGATGAAGTGCATAACGATCCTCGTGCGAAAACATCGCCACGGTGCGGATACCCAGCTCATGGGCACTACGAAAGATACGAATGGCAATCTCGCCCCGATTGGCGGCGAGCAACCTTTTGAACTGTGTCATAAGCTATGAATTCACGCGATGGTTAGAGGACGATTGCCGTGTTCCGCCGCGACATCCATCGCAACGTGCAAACGCTCCATTATAGTCGCCATCGCGAGTTACGACACCCAATGCTCACTCTTGACCGCCAACGGCCGGCCGCTCTACAAATTCGTGTCGCTGGGACTGCCTCCGGAGACCGACGAAACGGGCCGTCCCGAGATTTGGAATCTCACAGGTCCGCAGCCCGCAGCGTCGATAGGCCAATGCCGTCACTTTGCCATCGAGAAAACCGATAACTTCCATCCAATATTAACAACTTTCCCGTAAAATATTTCCCTGCGGGTCCATTACGCCGACGCGGCTGCCGCTGGCAATTCTCAGCGTTTCGTCGATCCCCTCGCGGTTGGTCACAGCCACATAGACGCGTCCAGGAACATCGGCCAATCGATCGATCGCCGAAGCCATGTTCGCCGTCGTCTCCACTTCCACGGTCATCAGCTCGGTGACAATGTCAAAAGCACCCGACGGATCAAACATGGCGTTGTATCGTCGGGCAATGCGGTTGCCCGTGGCGGTATGTGCCTTGTTCGGACGACGCAAGGCTTCGATTAACGTCGGTGAAACATGCGAGTCAACAGTTACCTTAAAATCTTTCGCCTTTGAAATCATCTGCTCTCCCTACCTCTCTGTTGTAAATAGATCCCTACCTGGCTTCGGGGTTTGCGTCCTGATGCAGCAAAACTCGTTCCACATTGCAAGCCAAATGCCTGCTGGCTGAAATCCTGCGGCAAGAGCCCGTTTTTCGGCCGATTTCGCAGTGAAAGCTCAAACAATTGCGACAATGTCCGTGCCCAAGGCAAAGTGTCACTGCCCAAGGCGCGTGCGAACTGCCGCAACATCGGGCAGGTTTCGACTCGCCCTGGCCGCCCAGCGACATCATTGAAGTGGCAACTCGCTACAATGGCAACATTGCCTGATGGGGGGCGCGAGGAATTCGCCGAAACTTCACAGCAGCTCGAAAGGAATCCCACAATTGAGCGACGCTCGGAAAAGCTTTACGGAACGTGGCGTAAAGAGCGAGTTAGGGCGGACGTCGTGGCTCGCATCACCACAACCATTCGTAATCTTGTTGCTCGCGGTGTGCGCGGGCATCCTTATCGATCGCTATTGCCACCTGCCACCAAAAATGTGGGGGACAGGTACGGCTGTCGCGTGGCTGGCATGGCTGCTGTTGATCCGCCATGGGTTTGCCATGGCGGCAGGTTGGAGCATTTTGCTGTCAGTCGCATGCATCTCTGGGATGTGGCATCATCATTGCTGGCACGATTACTCGCCGAAGGAATTGGCGTTTTCGCTGGACGAAGAACCGCGGCCAGCGTGCCTGCGGGTACGGATCCTCGATACCCCATTGCGTTGCGTGGGCACCGGCCGACATGATCGTGCGTTACCGACGTATCTTCTACCGGATGAGATTCGGTTACGAGTTCAAATCTTGTCGGTGCGGAATGGACAACGATGGCAGCCTGCCGATGGTCGCGCGCTATTAACGGTTCAAGGCGACTTATTGGATGCCTACCCGGGCGACGATTATCAAGTATTCGCCCGAGCGCGTCGTCCGTCCGCTCCCAGCAATCCCGGTGAGCCGTCGGGACTCGAATATGCACGCAGTGATCGCAATCTCACGCGGCTTACCGCCGTCTATCCCTCGTGCTTAATGCGCATCAACCGCGGCTCCACGATGACGGTCGCAGCCATCATTCGCCGGATGCGAGCTGAATGCAACGGACTCCTATGGCGTCACCTCAGTCCGGAACGAAGCGGACTGGCTGGGGCAGTGCTGCTGGGGACGCGGGAGCAGTTGCAGTCCGAGCAGATCGATGCCTTTCTCGTGACCGGTACGATTCATCTGTTGGCGATTTCAGGGTTGCACGTCGCGATCCTAGGGGCGGTGATGTTTCGCGTGGCGCGATTGCAGATCTTTTCCCGCCGAAAAGCGTACGTCGTGATTATCCTTATGACGATGCTGTACGCTGCGCTCACGATGGCGCGAGCACCGGTCGTCCGCGCGTCCGTGCTGATCTGCGTCGTCTGTTTGGGCTGGATTATCCGTCGGCAGGCGTCGGCCTTTAATTCGTTGTCGTTGGCAGCCATCCTGGTCTTGGCATTTAACCCCTGCCAGCTGTTTCAAACCGGCGCTCAGTTGTCGTTTTTGGCGGTTGGGGCGCTGGCAGCGTTCGCGCCCAGGTGGCACGGATTCGCGTCGGACGATCCGGTCCGGCGCCTTGTCCGGCGGAGTGCCGGCGTGTTCTCCCGCACTTGGCGACTTGTCGCTCATCGTAGTGGGGAACTGTTCCTGGCGAGCTGCGTCGTGACAGCCGTGACCTTGCCATTGGTCATGTACCGTTGGCACATTGTCTCGCCGATTGCCCTGTTGCTGAATGTCGTGCTTTGGATTCCGATGGCAACCGCATTACTTACCGGCTTCGGTGTGCTCCTGTTTGGTTGGCTTCTTCCACCGCTTGCCGCGGCCTGCAGCAGGATGTGTGACGTCAGTTTGTGGATTCTCGACACGACCGTCCAGCAAGCAGCCCAGGTCCCGCTGGGACACTGGTGGGTCACTGGCCCAACAGTTGGGGGGATCACCGGTTTTTACTCACTGCTGGCGATCCAGCTATTGCTTCGCCCCCCGCGTATGCGGATCGCCCTCATCGTCCTGGCCGGCGTCTGGCTCATTGCCGATTCCGTGATTACAGACCGACGATTAACAGACAACCGACAAGGCAAATTGACGGCGACCTTTCTTGCCGTGGGACATGGCACATGCGTGGCACTGGAATTGCCCGATGGCTCCGTCGTGCTGTATGACGCTGGTGCGATGGGGGATCCTCAGTTTACCGTTCAACGTATCGCACGGTTTCTCTGGCATCGTCGCATCAGTAACATTAAGGCCATCGTTCTATCCCATGCTGACGCCGATCATTACAACGCGATCCCCGGGCTCTTGGAAAGATTTCCCGTCGGCACCGTCTACACGACCCGACATCTCGATTGGAGCTGCAACGACAGCTTGCGGTCTGTCGCCGCGGCACTGAGAGAACACCACGTCGAAATCAACGTACTGGAACGAAGCTCAAACCTGTTTCCCGAATGCGGTGCGACCGTCCAGGCAATTGTTCCGCCGCCAATTCACGATTGGGAGGAGACAGATAATTCGCTAAGCCTGGTCGTCGCGATCACCTGCCAGGACCAGCGGATACTGCTCCCAGGCGACCTCGAAGGGGCTGGGCTCGACCGCTTATTGAAGCATCCTACCACACCCTATCACTTGATCATGGCCCCTCACCACGGCAGCACACGCAGCGATCCGTTTCGTGTCATCCAATGGAGCCGTCCCCAACACGTCGTTATCAGCGGCGATGCTTCCAGTCACGACGAATGGATTGACATCATAGCGTCTCACAGCGGACTGCAGCCGACCCCTTCTATCCTCCATACCGGCAGGCATGGTGCTGTTTCGGCAGTTGTCGATTCAGGTCGACTTCACGTTAACACGTTTCGGCCAGCTGAGGATCTGCCCGCACAGATTCACTAGCCACTACAGCTGGCATTCCACGCCGCCGCATCACGCCAACCAACTTCGTTTCTTGACTTGCCAACGTAGTCAACGTGTCGCGAATCTTGCTAGCATTACAGATACGAGACAAAACGTAACGGTACGGCACGACACGACACGGCACGCCTCCATCGAGCCAAACGCGCTAAGGCCGCCAGCGCTCGCCACGAACGTCAAACGTACCATGGGCATTTCCCGCAAGGGTCTACGTCATGAACGCCACGGAAATCCTCACCGTCGTAACTTTGGTGATGGCTTGCATCTCCACGTTCCTGTCATGTGTCGCACTTTGGCCACAACTGAAGCAAGGCGCCGTGATGGTCCGCGACACGGTCCTGTGGGTAACGTTGATTGCCATCATCACTGGCATTGCCATCGCGGGGTGGAAGAACTACGTCCACACCAATAGCGCTCAGGCCACCGAAGTGGCCAACGAATCGGCTTCCCGGGAACAACGGCCTGGGCCAGTATGGCACGGCGCCACTGCGGGCGACGCGAAATCTTGGATCGAATAGCACGCTCCTGGCAAGATTTCGTCAAGTTGGCCGTCGATCCCATCCGAACTCTCCGAATACGGGCGGCTTTGCCATCGCACTACCGCCCCCGAATTCAAACCCGCTAAATGTGCGGCGTCACCCACCGGGACGGCCATGTCGACAGGCACCTGGACAACGATTGGGACGATGCACACCAAACCAAGTCGGAGTCATCATGGATGCGATTGTACCGGGCCAGCCAGCACAGTTCTTTGAGTTACCAC
>JAGQPD010000155.1 GCA_020426865.1 Planctomycetales bacterium | reverse complement strand
AAGTCCGTTGATACTTCGCCTGGATCGGTACTGAAGCTCGAAAACGCGACTCCGTTATTCGGGCCTTGCAGCCCCACTCCATACGGTGATTGCCCAGTGACAATGTTATCGTCGCTCAGGCCAGTGCACAAACACACACCACTTGACGTCCGGATAGAGTTGTCGGGATTACGTACGATTTCAAAGACCCCACCACCATCGTATACGGCTTGTGTTTGGGACGCTGGATAGTTGTTCTCCGGCGGTAGTGGGGTATTGGTTTCCAGGCTACCGTGCGTAAAAAGGGCGAGACTCGACAGCTCACTGTCGGCTGGATCATTATTGTAGTTGGTGAATTCCGTTGTTGCAGAATTGGCCACGTAGGTCAGGCCGTTTGACGTGTCAACGAGTGGCTCCGCCACATCATCAACGGTGAACCCCGGAAGTGAGAAGAGGTCGTTGCCGTTGATTAGCGTCAGGGTGTTTTGTGACCAAGCTTGCGACATCATACACAGCTCGATGATGAGCGACACTACCATAACAAGAATTGTGCGTGACATTGTACACTCCTTTTTGCATGAACGTACCTTCTTTTGGCTCAACGATTGCATGCGTCTTATTCTTCTCCTTTCTTATGGCATGCGAGGAAGCGGCGGCGACGGACCGGTGAAAAAAAGATTACCGCAGCGATACCGAAAATGGCCGGTGGCTCGGGAACCGCATTTCCGATCCGAACACTGTCGAGAGCGATCGTGTAGGGATATGACGACGAATCTGCCGCAGATTCGTATCCGTTAAATACGCTAAAGACCATTCTCTGCACATTGGTAAATCGTTCGAACGAAGAAGGAATTCCGCGGGTGGAGAATGTATCGAACGGAATAAAAAGACTAAATGGGCGATCCAGTGATGAAGTAGGAATGTATTCCAATTGATTCAGGAAGCGATAGTACACTGCCTGGTCTTGTTGGATATACACATTTAGAGATTCCGGTAGAGCGTTCGGTGACAGCGAGTGAAAATCCACCAAGATGCCCCCATTGGCACCACCTTCAGTTAGATCGACGCCCAAATTCGGCAATGAATAAACGATGTCGAACGACATTAATGCGTTGTCTTCTCCGGGAAGGATCAGTAGGTCCGTTTTGTCAAGAAGCAGCATACCTGGTAGCGTAAGGTTGCTGCTTGCATATGCGTGCGGAACTCCGCCAAGGCCGTAAATCCCGAGTTCACGAAGCGCCGCTATTCCACCCACGGGCTTGGGAGGTGTTACACCCAGGTACTGAGCACCTGTTTTGACTAAGTCGCCAGGAGCACTAATGGATTGCGGTACTTCGAAATCATCAAGTACGACTTCTGCCGACGTTCTCAACGACATTGAGACAAACAATGTCGTGTAAGAAATACAACAAATCAGAACGCGTACGCTCGAACTCTGAAACAGTCGACTAGTCGGGCAACCGCCACGCACAGCATATAAGAGTAAGTGCGTCACGACTGCTTTCCCAAAAATGCATCGAACGATACTACGTAGGGCTAACACAATAAACACCGTTTGGCTGCGGCGCTGCGAACGAAGAAGAATGCTCGAGCTTGATGTGATTAAGCTCGTGTCCGACTTCTTGGTCTCGACTGTGTACATGGCGACTGGCTCCGACTGCGGGTATCTAGGATCTCGCCTTGTGACACATTGTACACGATTGAAGAATCATCTGGAAAAATCGGTTTATTGTCGCTACCGCGTCCGGCGAGTAGATCACCAACATACTACGCGTCGCCCGATTTAGGGAAAGGGACGATAGCAGGGCAATAGATGGTCAATGCAACGTGTCGTTTCTGTGCCACACAATCTGAGAACCACTACCATTTCCGTGAAAAGTCACATATTTGGCCTGATGCCCCTGATTTAATCTTTTTATTGTGTCCCGCAGCCGAACAGCTGCGACTTCCCCACTCTTTGTGAGGGGTAGCGGCGAATCAATGTGCTGTGGCCACCCCTCCTCCTCGAAGGCCGTTAACACCAATTCCTGGTTCTTGGCGGGAACTGAGAACTTCTTAACAAGTTGATCGCCGAAATAGAGCTCTCGATCGTGGCGATTCCAGCAGGGCCGCCACTCCGACAGAGAATCACCCGCCGCCTGAGTGTCAGTTGGTTCAAGATCCGGTGCATCGCCATCTGACGTGGGTGCGGCAGCAACAGAAGCTGGGGAAACATAGGAACAGCCCTTGTCAGACAAGATGAATAGCAGGTCGGAAAGCGTTGTCGTGGCAGACCTTAGTAACGAGTTGGTTTCGTCGACTGTTGGTCGCCGATGGAGTATCCCCTTATGGAGGAGCCACTGGATATCAGTCCGTGTGATACCAAGCTCACGGAGCTCGGCAAAGTGTAGGGCGAATTTCCACGGATCCTGCTGCAAGTCCGCGGCATAGAACCGGTTGGCATAAAGGGCCTCCAAACCACCCCGTAAACGCTCAAATACCCGCTGCTCTCCGTGCGGCGTGAATTGTTCTAAGTTCCACATGGCCATTCTCCGAAGGGGTAATCTCTAGACAACGTCCTCCAGAGGGGAAGGTTTGTAAAAGTTCAAAAAGCGGATAAAGAAAATCGATGGAGCGGCAGATTTTCCTGAAAAAACTAGTCACATTAACCAAGTGTCCAAGAAAACGTGCCGCTGGATCTGGTAGTTTTCGCATCTTTGTGCCAAATCTCTGCCCCCTGACTAATTCGCTGGGGCACGCATTTGGGGCAAATTACGCCCGCGCAACGAGACGCAACCATGGGTGCCCCGCGATCGACAGATCGAGAGATCTCCCAAAGTGCGTCTCACCGCAGACAGAATTGGACACGATCTGTTACGATGTCCGACGGCGCACGGCACGCCTCAAGGAGAATCACAGGTCTGCGCCATCCAAGTGCCAAATACTGCGAGTAACAGCCAAGTCTGGGCAGAGCCGGAACATCCACGCCGCGGCCCAAAGCCGCGACTATGTCGCATTTCCGAAGAAACGGATTCGTCCGTCCCAGGTCGCCACAAGCCATAACACAGTCGACATGTCACTTCTCACAGCAAGCTCCGAATCTGTTTGCCCTTCGTGGGGCGATCGTGGTAGACTACCACTATGGCCATCGATCCTACCACAATTGGGCTCACGCCCCACCAAAAAGCACTAATAGCGGAGATCGCCGAGAGAACCGGTAAGGACTACGCGGCCATAGTCGACGAACTCCTTGCCTCTTTTACAAAGCCGCGACCTACAACGACGACAAACGGAACACATGGCGTCGTCCCTAGAACTCCAACTGCCTATGAGGCGTTTTTGGCTGTTGGTGCCATTGGCTGTTTCGAAGGTCCCCCCGATTTAAGTACCAATCAGAAGTACATGGATGGATTCGGAGTCAATGCCGGTCGTAAATCCGCTGATTGATACCGGGCCGTTGGCTGCAATCTTAAACGCCTCGGATCCACTGCACGCCAAATGCACCGAGGCATTCAAGGAATTTCCATCGCCGCTTCGGACCTGTTGGCCCGTGATTACGGAAACGGCCTACCTTGTCCGTCACTCCTTGCCGGCGCTTCGCACTTTGATTCGCCTCCTCCAATCCAATGCACTGTCCATCTTGCCGATCGGAATTGCCGATTTATCGCAGATCGAGGCCATTCTCTCCAAGTACCATGACCAACAATTTCAACTTGCGGACGCTTGCCTGATGTACCTGGCCGAAAGGGAAGGGATCGACGTGGTTCTAACGCTCGACAGACGAGACTTTGGGCTCTATCGAACATCTGCTGGAAAGCCGCTTACGCTTGTTCCCTAGGCGGAGTCGATTTGTATGCTCGATCCGTTTCAGTTCGCCCAGAAATCGCAACGCCCCTATATGACTATGTCAGACCGTGACCTTGTCACGTTTTTGAAGGCACGGGTTCCTCTTCTCTGTTACCACTCGCTACGTGCCACCACTTCGAGGTCCCTTGGTACGACAAGCAACTGCTGACCGTGATGGGAAATTGTGGAATTCCCCAGTCACTGCCGAACCGGGTCAATGCAATCGACCGCCCACAACAAGAAGCTCGGTCAATGCGTCTTCAAGGTGATGCTGACGAATGGTTATCACCTGACTGTCATCCTCTGCCGCCAGTAGCGCTGCCTTTCGCAGAAGTTCACTAATGAATGCCGCACTGGCACTTTCCAGGCGTATTGCAAAACTCTCGGCGACCTGCGGGTCGAGATTGAACCCTCTGCCATAAAGTGTAAGCAGTCGCTTGCGACAGTCTTCATCGGGTAGCGGAAGCTCAAATGCTTCTTCAATCCGGCCAGGACACGATGCCAGAGGGGACTCTAGCCCGTCTATGCGATTCGTTGTCAAGACAAACAGCACATCCAAATCGTCACTAACTTTGTCCATCTGACTAACTAGCTCGAATACCACTTCGCTGGCACCGGCAGCAGGTCCCTGCCTGCCGGTGCCGATTCGATTGATATCCTCAAGTATCACAGTGGACGGCTCAAGCGTGCTGGCCAATCGGCAGGCGGACTCGATCAATTCGGCTGAATCTCCCTGGAGCATGATCACCGTTCGATTCTCCATGCTCGAAACAAGGTACCTCGTGGTTAGTGTTTTGCCGGTCCCCGACGATCCGTGCAGCAACAAGCCTCGCTTAAGGCGGCAACCACTTTGTCGCAGCCGCGCCGCACGTCGCGAAAAGTCTATCGTGTGGCGTTCAATTCGTTCTAATAGACGTTCCGGCAAGATGATTGAATCTGGATTGATCTGAGGCAAAGAATGGAACTTTGCCCGCAAGGTGCGGTCAGAACCGAGTTCCAGTGAGAACACCCTTCCTCGATACGCCTCGCCCGTTCGAGCGACGTTCGCCAGATGCCGTAATAACGACTCAGCGACTTGTCTCTTGCCTGCCATGATCTCTAAGCGGATCTTGGTCGGGCAGCTGTCTGTTGTGTTCAAGAGTACCACAGACCTGTCTCCACATTCCGACTCAAGTAGATAGAGCCCTCGACGAACACATGCAAGCCGCTCACCGCAACCCAAATCGCAATCTACAAACTCGACCGGTCCGACAGGAAAATCCGTTGCATTCTCGTGATCCACCATGCGCGCCAGGGTTGCACGTTGACCGCGTTCGACAACGCCACCGAGAGTGCTGGCCTTGAATGTTTGAAGCATCCCATCAATTGCCACTTGAAGGCTTGGACGCACGAGACTATCGAATTCCTCCCCGAAGACTGGGAAGTCCGTACAACCGTCGCCTAAGTACTTTTTGAGAATCGTCGCCAGAAGTGCCATTTGGTATCTCCGTCTGCTGCTTGCCGTCCGTCGCGTTGTTTCACCACAGGTGTGTTTCACACTCGTGCACCATAGTGCAAGAGCGATAACGATTAGTTTACGACTTCGCTCCCTGTCGGTGCAATTCCGCACTGACAGTTCAAAAGGAATGGAGAAATAGACAATGACAAAACGTAAGAATGAACCGCAACCGGACAGCAAACCCGATAACCTCGTCTACGAGGAACGCTTGGGGGCAATACGAGTCACCATCTGGGAAAACCACGACAAGAACGGCAACGTGTTCCACAACGTGAACGTAGTGAGACGCTATCAGGTAGGTAGTGAATGGTCGAACTCGGACAAGTTCACGGGCCTATCGGATGTCGCGTTGCTACGCGAGGCCGTTGAATTGGCTCAAGCCTGGCTTCGGTCGTATTCGTTCGGAGGAGAATGATGGTAATGATTCTCGAAGAGTTCGTCGCGATCATGCCGCAAAACATGCCGCTCAAAATCCCCGTTTGTCTCAGCCGAGCGGCGTGGGAGAAATACATAGGTCCGTATCCCAAAAAGCCCGGCCTTTGGAGTCCAGGGGGAAAACGCGAACGGGTTCGCGTTATTCTCGACCTAATCTTGGGCAAAACGTGCCTCCTTGGAAGCAATCCCGGTGAGCTTCGCATTCCTTCCGAGAATGGGGAAGAGGCCATCGAGCTAGTCTTAACGCCCCAGGGTGAGGGAGAAGACCTTCGATACTTTGTGACGTTGCCATCGGAGGCAAATGGGGTCGGGTAGGGGAGTCAGTTCGGTCAACGGTGACAAGGATGCTTGCCGGCCACCAACAGCGGACGCCGATGCGGGCGTCACTTTCGATGACGCCCGCATGCCAGGCACCGACCGCATGATGACACCGCCGGAAGTGGCGAGACTGCTCAAAGTGAAGCCCCACAAGATCCTGGCTTGGATTCAGTCGGGCGAACTTAGGGCTATCAACGTCGCCGCCAAATTAGGGGGAAGGCCTCGTTATCGCGTCACCGTTGAGGACCTTCGTGCCTTCACCAGTGGCCGCGTTGTGGGGCCCCCGCCAACCGTTAAACGGTCGCCTAGGCGTTCAAAAAGAGACGGCTTCAAGAATTATTTCTGACCGTAAGAGCTGGAACGTCAGCTTTTGCGGATGCATCAGAAAAATAGACATTAGGAGAAAAAATAATGGAATATGAAAACGAAGAGCTACTATTTGTCATCGAAGGTGACTACCGGGTCGAAGCCTGGAGGTACGAAACGATTGACCTATCGGGCGATTGGTGCGGAGCCGCCGAGATCCGCGTGCTAGAGGCAGGAACGAACAGGCTATTAATCACGGGACTCCGCTTCTACGAGATTAAGGAACTATTTTCCCTCATCAACCAGGCCGTGGAACGGATCCAAACGAATTTCCACAAATTCCGTGTCGACGAGTTCTGATGGAGTTGGATACCAGGTACGAATGCGAGTAACGCCCCATCGTACGGTCCTCGGCCTCAGCTTGAGCTTCACCGATAACCGTCTGACGGCCCCGCCTGGCTGACCGTTTCACGGCCAGCGGCGGGCATCCGGTGTGGGTCGATTCGATGCGTTCCGCAACGGCAATCACATGGACCAAACTGTCCACGATCGTCACCCCGATATACCAAGACATGAACCACGACGAACAGAATACCTTGGGCTTCCTCGTTTGGATTGTACTGGGTATCGCCATTGCATTGCATGCCGGCGACTATATTGACCGCCGGACCATCAAACGCTTGTTTCTAGATACCTTTCATATTCGGCTACCGGTCGATATCCCGAACCGCCCACGGTAGACCGGCACTCCACTTTGGGCCCTGGATGGGGCCCGCCGTTCCGTTCCGGTCTACCACCTCCCGGCGTCTCTACTGCCACCTTGATCATGACTGCCGACGATACCGCAAAGAATGTTTTCCGACCGGAATGTTTTCTTGTTGACTAATGTGGCACACTCGTGCACCAGAGGTGCAAGATGTCGTCGTTCCCACAACCTGAAAACATCACGTTAACCCGGTAACGCGACCCGAGTTAACGCGATTTCGCGCCGAAAACATGGCTATCTACCAGCGTCGCAAGTTGTTATCCTGTATACGGTTGACACGAAAACCCGCCAAACAGATACACGAACACGTTGTAATAGTGGGCCGCGCCGATGGCGAAATCCAAATCGGAGCAGATTACCTTTCGTCCGCACGACGACGATGGCGGCAGTGACCTCACCGATGCCATAACGGAACTGGCAAAGAAAGTGGGCTGGGAGCAAGGCAATTCAACCCTGGTGCGACGGCTACTGGCACAGCTGCTCCTCCCCGGTATGGCGTCCAACATCGTGTCTGAACTCGACCTCTCCGCGGCAAAGCTCCCTCAGGTCGATCCCACGCCAGCCATCGATCAACGACTGACGCGCATTGAAACTAGCTTGAACAACGTACGTCGCCAGATAACATTAGCACGGGACGATTTGGTCACGATCACGGTGGCGATTCTCGTGATGTATCACGATCAAGAGGAAGGCGATGCCCGACAGTTAATCGCCCGCCTTCTCGATCGGCACTCCGGCTAGTTTCTCATGCTGTCAATTCGCAAGCGGAAAGGCGGGTCACTCCGCTATTTCCTTGACCAATGCAAGTACTATCGTGAACGCCGCCACCGATCCGCGCTGGCTCACGCTCGTGATCCCGGCGAGATCGAAGCAACCGGCGGGCTGATCGACATCACTCGGGATGCCTCAATTCCCGGCGAGCCCGAGGGGACCTGGGTAGGCGGACTCGCCGTTGAACTCGGCCTAGCAGCATTTGTCGAGGACGACCAATACCTAGCCCTCAAGATGGGTGCTGCGCCCGGTACCAATCAGCCGCTCACCAACAACTCGGAACACCCGGGCCGGGTGTCGTCCTTTGAATTCTGCTTTTCGGCGCCCAAATCGGTATCGGTCGCTTGGTGCCGAGGAGATGACGCGTTACGGGACGCGATTGATCGTGCTCAGCTTACCGCTGCTAAAGAAGCGTTCGGATTCTGGGAGGAGCAATTCGCGTACTCCCGCACCGGTAAGGCGGGTACCGGTGCACCGGTAAAGGCCCGGGTGGCCGCAGCGGTTTGGCAACACCACACCAACCGAGAAGATGAACCCCAGCTGCACACCCACATTGAGATCATGAATGTCGCCGCCTGCCGGGACGGTAAGACGCGGACCATCGATGGGCGCTATATCTACGGTACCAGCGGCAATGCCGTGAAGTTTCTTGTGGGGAACTACTACCTCGCCCAATTGGCGAATCATCTGCGTGGACTTGGATTTTCCATTGAGCGGACCAGGCACGCCTTCGAAATCGCGGGGATCCCCAATTCCATCATGGAGACGTTTTCGACACGCCGTAGTCAGATTGAGGCGGAGCTTGTCAGAAAGAAAGCAAGCGGTGGTAGGGCCGCCGAGGTCGCTGCCCTGGATACTCGAAAGGCCAAATCGCATGTGGCCCGCCCAATCACCGAACACTTGGCAAACTGGCAGAGCATATGCGATGAGCAGCGGTTTACGGCGAATGCCCTGGCAGCCATTCGCACGAAGTCCACGAACGCTGCCCCGACAAACGCGATCACCCAAACCATTGAAGATGTCATCGAAGATCTTGTCGTCGAACAACACCATTTCACGCTCTTTGAATTCCTCTGTGAAATATTTCACGAATCGGTCCGCTACGGTACCGACGCCGATCAGTTGTTGATGGTCGCCGAAGAGTTTTTGAAAAACTCACCAGAGATCATTCGAGTGCCCTCAACTGACTCCATGCCCCGTTTTTCTACCCGGTCGTTACTGCAACTAGAACACGATCTGCACTCGGCGATCGAGCGATTGCGTAATCTGCAGGGTCCAACGGCGAAGCTAAGTGACATTCATAACGCCATCTCCGCCATTGAACGCCGAACTGGATTGCGGCTCAACGGTGAGCAGCTCGATGCAGTTAAACACCTGGCGGCGGGAGCGGGACGCATTCGTTTCATTCACGGAGCTGCTGGTACCGGTAAAACGGCATGTGTGGTCCTACCAGCGGTTCAATGCGTTCAAGCACTCGGTTACACCGTACTGGGTGTCGCTCCCACTGGGGAAGCCAAGGAGAAACTCCGCGAGGAAACGGGCCTGGACACATATACGGTCACTCGGTTCTTGGGGGACTGGACAACCGCCAACGGATCACGGCCCGACCCGGTTCCAATTACCAAGGACCGCACGGTGATCGTTGTCGATGAGGCCAGTATGATCGGCATTGGACAGTGGAAGAAACTTGTCGACTACGCCGAGCGGATGGGGGCCACCATCTTAGCGGTCGGCGATTATAACCAGCTCAACCCGGTTTGTGATGTCGCGGTGTACCGATCGCTCTGTTTGCGTCACGGCCACCGGCGACTCGTACGCATCGCCCGGCAAAAACTACAATGGCAACAACGGGCCTCGCGACTGTTCCATGACGGTCGCGTTGGTGAGGCCTTGCACTTGTATGGTCTAAAGGGGCATGTCCATCCGATGGAGCACGTCGACGATGCCCTTACCGCGGCTGTCGACCGCTGGCAGGAATTGGGTGGGCATGCCCACCCAGATCGCGTCTTTCTGACGGCGCATTCCAATGCGCATGTGGCCGAGCTGAACCGCCAGGCTCAAACCATTCGCCAACGGAATGGGCAACTCGTGGGGGAACCTGTTGCGATCTGCAATCAATCTACGGGACTTCCTCAGTGCCATCAGGCGTATGTGGGTGACATGATCCTATTTACGAAACGGACCGTCGAATACGGCGCTCGAACCCACTCAAATAGCTCCTCACTTGCCACGATCAACAACGGTACCCGCGCCAGAATCGTCGAGATTCGAAAGTCATCCCAAGGGCCACTTGTCCGCGCTCAAACAGCCGATGGCAAAATGACGGGTTACATACCGGTTGAAAAGTTCCACGCCATCGATCTTGGCTACGCAGCCACCAACCACAAGGCACAAGGTAAGACAGTTGACCATGTGATCGTAATCGCAGCGGGCTCAATGCAAGACCGAGCTTCCACCTACGTCCAGGCGACCCGCGCCCGTTACTCGACGGACTTTTTTACGACTAAGGAACTGGTTCCAAGCGTTGACAACATCGCCAACTCGCCACTCGCGTCCAAGATCAGTCAACCACCGGAACAGCGACTGGCGAGCGACTTCTTCCATACTCTCCATACCATCGTTGAGCCGGACCGCGGACGGCGGATCGACCAGGCCATCTCCGATCTCCTTCATCGAGCGGGTGACAATCTGCAGGACTCAGCAGTAATTGTCGCCAGCGACAACGAAGCGAGAATGGTGAACCATCGCATTCAACAGGTTCGTCTGCACCAACTAAGCCAGCCCTCAGCCAAAGCCCCCCCTGATCGCTTTACATCCTTTGATGGCACGATCTATCTACTCGGTGACCGGGTCCGAGTAACTCGCATCCCCCCGTTTTGCGATGTCACAATAGGCAGTCGTGGCACCGTCGTGGCCCTCGATCCAAAGACCGAAGAGATCTGGGTTCATGTTGATTCGCTCGACAATGTGGTAAAACTGAAGCATGGTATCGGAGACCGGGCTCCATGCGTGCACGACTATGCCCTAACCGGTCCCCAGGCGAAGGGCTGTTCATTTATCAATGTTTTCGAAATTCCTCCCGAACCTCTGATTCGCCCCAAAATGTCAGTCGCTGGCACGGACTACAGCGAAGGTGATGAGCTAAGGTTCGTTGCCGATCATCCTGAATCCCCGCTCGTCGCGGGAACGCGAGCGACGATCCAACAGATCGTAGTGAGTGAACGGACCCTACAACTGAAGCTCGACAACGGTACGCTCCATCACCTGCGACTCGGCGAAAATCAGTCTCTTGAGATTGCCAGACTGACAGACGATTGGAGATCGGTTGTGCAATCGACACCGTCACTTAGTAGCGATGAGGTGAACGCGCACCTCACCGATCGAGGGCAAACAGCATATTCCCGCCATCTAACCCGTTGCGAGCTGGAGCAGCTTAAGAAGGACGTAAAACCATACCCCGCGCCGCCAATTGATCCGCCCACCTTCATACGAACTCAAAGCGGTGATAGCCACGGAGATGCTTATACACCATCGTACAGCACGCCCAACCTGCACATCGACGAGAACTCGATCGCTTCCAGTACAACGCCCCAAAAACCAAAAAGAAAACGGTCGATCAAAGACACACAGCCGGACCCTGATCCGGCGACTGCGGGAGCTGCAATAAAAGCAGCAAAGGCTATTCCCGCGGCGATTACCGTTGACGGCACAGTCCTTACTCCCGACAACGCCGTGATCTTCAAGAAGTCGGTTATCATCGAAACCGTCAATCTTACAAAGACGATCATCAAAAAAGGCACCGTGGCGTTTTGGGAAATTGCCGAGTCCGCCAACGACCTTATTAACTTGGTTATATGCCCTCCGCGACCACACAAATATTTCGTACCGAAAAAACCTCCCTCTCCATTTGCGTTCCTGCGTCCCCGCCGCAAACTCCAACCGCATGAGTTTGAAAAATACCTACGGCCTGCCACCAAGCAGGAATGGGAGCTTTGGATGCTTCCCATTCGCCGAAAACAACGGAACAAACAGCTGAAAAAACAACGCAAAGAGCAACGTCGCGAAGCGCGTCGGAGGCTTAAGGAAGAGGCTCGCCGCCAACGAAGGGAACGAAAGGAAGCTCGTCGTCATGAGCAACTTGTCGCGGTCCAACAGCAGAACCTGCGGGAGGAGCTACGTCTCAAATCGGAGCAACAGGCCCTACAAGAGGCTAAAGACCAACGCGAAGCTGCGCGACGCGCTCTCGAGGAGGAACGGCGTCAAGAAGCCGAGCGTGAACGGTTGCGATTAACTGCCCTTCGGGAGCAGCAGCAACGTGATGAGGCGCTTCGTCAACAAGCCGAAGAGCAGCGACGTGAACATGCGCATCAACTCGCCGAAAAGAAGCGACAAGAAGACGAAGAGCGAAAACGCCAGGAACAGATTCAAGAAGCCATTGCGTTTTGTGACCAGATTGACAAAGAAGAAAGGGAATATCGAGAAAGGCAGCGCCGCAGGGATGAAGAGCGTTTGCAGCGTGAACGGGCTGCGGCTAAACGCAAACAGAAAGATGAGGAGGAACGACGACGACGGGAGGCACGCCGCCGCCTACAGCTGCAGGAAGAAATGGAAAGCCGTGCGGCAGAACGACTACGAACTAAGAGTCGTCGGGAAAACGAGATCGCTCAACACCCGATAAAACGCCGGAAGGCCAGATGCTTCCAATCAGGTGACCTGGTTTCGATGGTCAATGGCGATCCCCATTGGACACAATGGGGACGGGTGTTTCTTCCCTGCGACCGCGCCTTTGATTCCTACGTAATGGTAATCTGGGCAAATCGCTTTTCGACCGTTGACCCAGATCGACTACGTTACATGGGCCCGATGTTCACCAACCTTGACGACCTCAAGGAATTTGTCGCTAATAACCCCCCGAGTAAGGCGGAACACAGTGTCGAATTGAAATGGGCTGTTGGATCGCCACACGATGCGTACCGCCACTTGCTCGATTGGTCGGTCGACCCCAACGAGGAGGAAGTCGGGCGATTATTCGACATCGAATTGGCCGAATGGAACCGACTTGAACAGCAGATGGCTGAAATCCGGTGGGCGTCCTATAATCGGCATAGTCCTACGGCAACGCCCCCTCCCACACCCGTTCACACCTCAGTACGGCAATCGATACCGGTCTTTTCCACCACGGCCCTCCGGCCAATGGAGATCGATCTTTCGATTAGCGCCTCGATCTCGTCGATGCCTCAATTTCATTCACAGAACACCTTCACCTACGTGCCACCATCCAACATCCCCCCCGCCTCGGCCCAGCAGGCGCACCGCAATGCCCAGAATATTGTGGCACCGTTTCCGTTTCAGGAGGTTCCCGCGCTGGCGGCAAGTTCCTGTTCCAAATCGACATGTACCTGTGCAACCAGTTGGTACACGCTGCAAAGATGCAAATGACCATACCAGCCCAAAGGACGGCAAATGCCCCAACCAGCGACCGATCAGACAATTGGAATTGACGTATCCGGCCAGTTTCCCGTCCTTTGCTACAAAGATTCCAGATGGACGCTCGAGCATGTTCCCGCCGAAAAGGGTTTCTCCATCCGGCCCGACGGCGAAGTCCACCTTATGGGACGAGAAGAATTCGGACATCCCATTGGAATTCGTCGCTTTGAGAATTCCCATATCCGGCAGTACCTGTTCGAACTGCAGCCGATGCCGCCTAGCAACGAATTTCCCTACTATTTGACGGTCTTGCCGTCCTCATCCGGCGATCCGATTCCCCCATCGGTGCCGCTTCTTCTAACCGGGTTTAAAGACAACGACTACAAACTGTCTCCAATCTCCTCCGGAGGATCGTATTATCTTTCCCTTCCCAATCTTGGCAACTCGCAGACAGGCACTTGGCAACTCACTTCAGTTGTCCATCCACCTATCGCCAACGCCAAGGTAAACTTGTTTCCAAATAGAATAGAGATCTCCCGCCCATCGCACCCCAAGTTTACAGCATATACAACCCACATTCGCCAACTCTTTGCAACAGAGTTTTCTAGGTCGCTTCAAAATCGTACTTCCGAGGCTCTGCTCCTCGAACATATCGAGTCCAGATGTGTTTTTGTTGTCGACATATGTGAGAAGGTGGACCGTATGGAACATCGTGTTTCTTGCGTCAATCTTCCGTCGATCGCGTATCGACGCGAAGACTACCCGTTTGAGTCACACATTCAACTGATGCCCGGTGAGTTAGCCTACTACTACTGTCCAAAGACAGCACGCCCATACTACGCCACGAAATCTCAAGGCTCCCCAACCTGGTACGATCGCCAAACATCCATTTCCGACCTTCCCTACCGGCTAAATCTCAACTGGGACTTTCACCCAGATTTCGTTGATGCGCAGGGTAGGAAGCTGAGGAGCATTAAGCTACCTTTGAATGCCCCATTAGTTCCAACCTCCGCGGCCGAAGCAATCGATCATTTGACTCAAACCGGCCTCGCGGAAGCACCAACTGTTGGTCCCAGACGGTCGATCACTTCGCCACCCGCAGACGTTGGGATTTCGCCCACTAATCCGCCGGATCCCTCACCGCAGGTCCAGCGTCCTGAAGGAAAGCCAAGCCAGCGAACCACGAATACCAAAGTTCTCGAGAAACTTCGCAAGCTTAGACGATACCGGCTTTTTGAAAACAGCGAATCGCCATAGCCCATTGCGAACAACTCAGCAATTCGCGTCCAGACGGTCCGTGCTCACCGATGGCAACACGTCGTTTCTTGCGCTGGGGATTGCACCATGTAACGTTCCACTTAACGATCGGTCCCACAGTTTGAGTAGCATTGGACCACGTGATATCCTAGGTAGTGACAGCGGGCTAGGACAGCCTAGCCACCTTTGTCACCCCCTCATCGCCAATGGAGAGAAGACATCAACACAGCAGTTTTGACGCTAACGGACATCGTGATAGTCCACCACAATTAGTGGTGATACGCTCGCCGAATTGTGTCACGGCCATTGAAAATGGCCTCGGTTGCGAGTATTTGTGCTACAGTAATGCGACTGTTCGTCACACCGAGAATGCGGCACTCGTCGCGAGCCCAGCGCTGTTTCACGAGCAAACGGTCTTCCCGCGACCTACGAGTTTTCGATTTGACACTTCAACCAAGCCACCGGTACCCTCTATTGACCAAACACACATCAGCGCTCGGCGCCCGATCGACTACCGAGCTATTCGCGAGGCCGTGCCAATGGCTGCCGTCCTCGCACTCATCGGTTGGGAGCCCCGCTCACATAGCGGCGCACAACTCCGAGGTGCGTGTCCAGTACACCAAAGCTCGAACCCTCGATCCCGTTCTTTCTCAGTCAACATCGACACACATATGTTCCAGTGCTTCTCCTGTGGCTCCAAGGGCAACCAGCTGGACCTATGGCAAGCTTTTACCGGTTCGCCGCTTTACGATGCAGCTCTCGAACTGTGTCAGGCAACAGGTATCGAAGTGCCGTACCTTTCTTCGCATAGGTAGCGTCGATCGATTCGAAGTAGACGAGCCCACCGGTTCTCGCTCGTTGGGAGGTGACTCCCGTGTGACTACGCCGAATCGTATTTGAATAGCAGCCCGCTTCGTGGCACTATCTGCTGTGACACGACAGCAAACCGAAAAACAACTTACGTTCCAATGGAGTGATGATTGCAAAGAGAAGTCATCTACCGTCAGCTTCTCCCATTGTAGCACGGAGTCAAGGGCCGACCTGCGGTCTGCTGCTTTGCCCTCCGGGCAAAGACTTCCCCTTGACCTTCCGTGCACAGAGGATCCCTCGACTATCGGCAATCATGCCGCATCGTTGGAGGAATCCATGGAACAGGGAAATACAAAATCAGGCAGTGCTAACAATTCAGATCGTGTAGCAATATTGGTTCAGGCCAACTACACGCTGGACGAACACCGCGAGTACAGACGGCAACTTTCGGACGGATCGCTTGAGATTGGGGTACTTATCGAACATTTTGACCGGATGGTCGCTGCCAAAGAGCATTTTGTTGCCGATCTGCTTGCCCGTTTTGACGCAAAAAAACTCAAGGCCCTGGCCGCTAATCTCGGCAATTGGTCCGCCAATCGCAACAACAAAAAAGAGAACGCGGCTAGCGTCTATCGCTCCCTGCTCCGCTCCTTCCACCTGGGCGATTCATTCGGCTACAACCCCATGTCCGAGTCGTTCGAAGCGGCACTATCACGTGTCGTCCACGCTCAGTCGGATCGGGACTTGCAAAACTACTACGACGAACGGAGATGTTCACGAGAAGCCGCGGAAAAGGCCCTGTCCAATCCGGAAACCCTGGCAGAGTTCCACAGTTTTGTCGCGAAACGTTGTGAAGGCGCATTGACGGATGACCAACTCGCCCAATTCGATGCACTGCTTGCCGAGCGTAGTCGCGAAGCAAGAGCCGCCGATCTACCTACAACCGTACCCCAATTCGAGCTACGTGATGCGTCGACCGTATCGCTCACCATTAAAGAGGGATTCCACGAAAAGCGGCAGGCCAAACTCTGGATCGTGCAGCTTGCTGACCGTGTTGAACGCGATACCTACCAAGAGCTAAACCGCAAGGCAAAGATGCTTGGAGGTTGGTACAGCTCGTTTAAGAAATCAGACTCGGGATTTCAGTTTCTAAGCGAAGAATCCGCTCGCAAATTCGCCGCATTGCTAAACAGTGACGTTGACCGACAAGACGAGCTAGAAGCCAGAAAGAACCGCAAAGAACAATCGGCAGCTGATCGCCTAACGGAACTGGCCAAGGGCCTCCGCCGCAGCGCCGAGGAAACATTGGAGGCAGACAGCGAGAAGCTTAAAAACACCGTCCGACGCGCGGAGATGGCGGCTGGAATTCGGGGGCGTGCGTATGCTGAAAAAGCGCTTGCCGCCACCATCGACTCGATCGCCGCATCGCTCCAAGCTGGGCAGTCAACCTATCTGGATGGACTACGCCATCGAACCCAGGTCGAATTGTTGCAGTCACTTCTAAACCGTTCCAAGAACGAACGGAACCGACAGCAGCATCGAGCGGAAGAAAACGCCGGTAACCGCGTCACCTACGATCATTATGAGGCGGCTCGACACCGCAAACCAGAGCACACCGATATCCGGTTCGCCGAATATCCATTCCCCCGACTCTACAAGCGATCGATCGAGGAGGCGATCGCTACTGTCGGCAGTCGCCCCGGCTGCAAAAACTCCGCGCGGGCAATGGCGAAAAGGATCCACCGGGCCGATGAGTATGTCGCGTTCACGGACGAGTATGACATTCGCGATCTGGTCGAGTTTCTTGCCCGTGCGAAAGCGACCGGGTTTGACACAAAGTGGCTGGAACGAAGCATCGAGGACTATAAGCGGCTACGCGCTGCCAACATCCACGATATTCACGAGCTCCGCTCAGCCTTACGAGAATTTCTACCTCACGTTGCGCACGCTTGCGGGGACGATCCGGTTAGAAAGGCCGAGGACGCGCTCCGAGGATTGAAATTACCGGACTTCTTTCCCACGCCTACCTCGATCGTCGAACGGATGATTGAACTGGCAGAGATTGAGCCAGGAAACAGCGTGCTGGAGCCGTCCTGCGGCAAGGGGGATATTCTCGATCTCATTGGTGCCGAGCATCCCGACTGCTCGATTACCGCCATCGAATTAAACCGCACACTGGCAAGAGTGCTAGCGGCCAAAGGGTACGATGTGACGTTTCAGGATTTCCTGACCTTCGAAGGCACGACATTTGACCGCATCATCATGAACCCGCCGTTTGGAAACGCCGCCGATATCGATCATGTCCGCCACGCCTATGATCTACTCGCTCCCAACGGACGACTCGTATCGGTCGTTTGCGAAGGGCCGTTTTTTCGATCCGACACCAAGTCGATCGCCTTCCGTGAGTGGCTGGACACGTTAGGAGCCGAGATCGAAAGCTTGCCGGATGGTGCATTTAGCGGGATCGACGCATTCAGACAGACAGGTGTTAAGGTCCGATTGGTGACGATTCGAAGGTAGTCCGCGAAATTGGTGCCCACAACATGCCCGAATGAATCTTGACTCTCTGCGTGTTTTGTCTGACCATCAGTCCGGAGCTTGCTCCCCCCTCGATTTGCTAACTGGCAGGAGCGGGGTTATTCAACACGTAGTTGGATTCCAATTGTCACCAGGAGACGGTCCCCCTCGCTCGCCAACGATCGAGACAAAGGCTGTTGCGAGAATTCACCAATCTTCGGATTGCGCGACGCAAGCCCGGCGATCCAGCCATCGAATTCCGACAACCAAGCTTAAGCGACAAATACAACTGATCGTTCAATTCTGGACTGCAATCAAGCTGCTCCTTGACCAGTTCCAAAGCAAGGCCCCTTGGTTTCTTGCCTTATGACACCGGCTTATTTAATACCCCCATCTCATGTAGCTGTCGTGAACGGTTACATCTATCTTGCACAAGAAAAACGTACCCTACCCGCGTCGCCCGTGTGTCGGCGGTCGAATCCCGAATAGCCTAGACAGTTGCTTTGCATCCGCACGGACCGGCAATTATCGGACGTTCCCTCGAACCAGCCGACATGGCTGCCGCATACGTTTCGATGCGGCGGCGCTTATCTGTTGCCGGTTTCTGCGCACATTCGCGCACAAGGACACGCCCTGAGTGCGCTAGGCCAAGAGTCGGTCGATGAAACCGATGTGCGCACTGGTCATCAAGACGTGGCGTTAGATTAGAACCTAATAGGTTTCTTCCAGATGATTCGGAGGTGTCGGCATGAATTGCACTCATGCCGTTCTTTTCGCCTGAAGTATTGGCGGTCGAATATTGCGAACCTCAGATCTCCCCTCCGGCAATCCTTGTAGGTTCCCGTGTTTATTGCGACAATTATGCGAAGTACTATTGGCGGGCGCCCAACCGCACACACCCCTCTTTGGCAAGGCGAACTGCCTATGTCAGCGGGACTGCGAACACAACTTCCATTTCAATGTGAGAGCAAGATGACGACCCAATGGCTGGCTGACGACGCACACCAAGCATTCCGAGAGCTATGCGATACCCTCAAGCCAGGCGAGGACGTTAACGAGGCGAAAACGCGGATGCGCTTCATTGACCAGATACTGTTCAAAGTCTTGCGGTGGGACGAGAATGATGTTTGGCCTGAGGAGTACGTCAGGAACGTTGGCTATCTGGATTACGAGTTCGGTCGGCCCCATTGCTCGCTGGTTCTGGAGGCGAAGCGTAAAGGAACAACGTTTGTCCTGCACGACCGGGAATACCCCTCTGAGCCTGTTCCATTTGGTCTCCTTGCAACTGAGTGCAAGGAGGCCGCCGCCGCGCTTTCGCAGGCTCAAAACTATGCCAATCAGCGGGGCGCTCGCTATTCCGCCATATCGAACGGCCACCAGTGGCTGCTTACCATGACGTTCGTCCCGAACCAGCCTGTGGAAGATCGGCTGATCTATGTTTTCGAATCACTAGAAGCAATAAAGTCCCGCAAGTTCAGACTGTTTTTCGAATCTTTCAGTCCGATGGCCATTCGGTCGAACCTACCCAGTCGGATGCTTCTGGACGCCCGCCGCGCGCCAGCTCCACCAAAGCTGTCCACAAAAATCAATGGCTATCCCATCGATGCCGAACGTAATGTCTTGTCGCACGCGGTTGGTGGGGTGCTGCAACTCATCTGGGACGCCATTGACGGGGATCAAGACAATGAACTGTTCTTGCGTAACTGTTACATCCCGTCTGAGCCATCTGAGGATATGCTGAGAACTGCGCACACGTTGTTGTCTCAGCGCGCGGCAACCGACGAGCGACTAGCTGCCGCCACAGTCAGGCCCGCAACGCGAAAGTCCGTGCTGGAACATCAGGAACGATCCGACCGCGAACAACCTGTGGTAATTCTCGGACGGATCGGCCATGGAAAATCCACATTTCTGAAATACCTGCGTCACATTGAGGCAAAAGACATCTTGTCCAGGAAATACATCCAAATCGATCTGAACTTTTTGCGTACTCCCGCTACTGCCGCCGAAGTGCCCAGATTTGTCATGAGGCAGGTCCAAGAACAACTGAAGGCGTACAAGATCGCATTTGCAGACGACCATTTTGTGCGGCGAGTTCTGAAGCAGGAATTGGAAGATTTCCACAAGTCCCCGCGCGGCGTGTTGCTGAATGACAATCCCGACGAACTTGCAAAAGCCGAAGTAACGTTCCTTGAGTCGTTCACCAATGAGTCCGAACGATACATGGCCCACGTGATGAAGTTCATTCGTCGGTCCCACCGCAAGTCAGTGGCCGTATTCTTCGACAATTTGGACCGCCGTGGTGACGACATTCAGGAACAGGCATTCTTGCGGGCCGCAGCAATGGCGAATGATTGGGGGGTTTTGGTATTCGTCTGTCTACGGCCTGGCACCATGCAGCGGTCCAGCGCATCCGGTGTACTGGACACGATGGCACCGCGGACTTTGGTGATCCCCCAACCTGACATTGGGATCGTGCTTAGGAAGCGGTTCCAGTATGCATCCCGATATGCCGCCCGAGAACTTGCCCCCGAAGCCTATATCCATGAGCGGTTCGATGATGAGGCGGAGGAGCAGTTGCCTGATGCGTCGCGTTTCTTCTCCATGTGCGACCAGTCAATTCACCGCAATCGGGCACTTGCGAAGCAGTACGAAGCTGTATCGAACGGGAATATCCGTAAAGTAATGGACTACGTGAAGAAGGTGGTGACTAGCCAGCATCTAAACACACACAAGATCATTTCTATACTGAACAGTTCGGGGGGGTATACCCTCGCGGCCCACGAGACTTTACGGGCGATGATATACGGTCCATACGTTCACTTTGAGCCGAATACGTC
>JAGQPD010000154.1 GCA_020426865.1 Planctomycetales bacterium | reverse complement strand
GACATCACAGCCGTCAACGATGCGCCTATGCTGGATAATGGCGACTTTCTAACTCTGACGACAATCACCGAAGACCAGACCAATAATTCCGGCAATACGATTGCTCAGATACTGGCCAGTGGCGGCGGCGATCCGATCACCGATGCGGATGCAGGCGCCCTCGAAGGTATTGCGGTCACTGCGGTGACCGGAAGCAATGGCACGTGGCAATTCGACACGGGATCTGGATGGACGGATGTGGGAACGGTGTCGTCAACCAGTGCTTTGCTGCTGCGAGCGACCGATAGTCTGCGGTTTGTTCCCAACGGAATTCTTGGCGATACGGCAACGGTGTTGTTCCAGGCCTGGGATCAGACCAGCGGCACTGCGGGAACGAAAGTCGATAGTTCCATATCGGACGGCTCAACGGCATTTAGCAGTCAGGTCGAAGTTGCCGTCGTCAGCGTTACCTCTGTTAATGATGCTCCCAGCGGGGCCGATAACACGATTGTTATCAACGAAGATACATCGTACACATTTGCGGCTGCGGACTTTGGTTTCAGCGACGTCGACGGCAATTCGTTCAACCGGGTATGGATCATGACGTTGCCGGGTGCCGGTCAGCTTAAATACAATGGCTCGACTTTCGCAGCTAACAATTGGATCCTCAAGAGCGATATCGATCTGGGGCTGTTGACATTCGAACCTGCAGCTGATGCCAATGGAACGAGCTACGCGAGCTTTGACTTTCAGGTCCAGGACAGCGGCGGCACGGCGAACGGCGGTGTCAATCGCGACCCGACCAGCAACACGATCACGTTTGACGTTACGGCACAGAATGACGATCCGACGGCCGATCATGGCGGCCCCTACACGATCAACGAGGGGGACTCGCTAAGCCTGGACGCCAGCAGTTCAGCCGACATTGACGGCGACACACTTGTCTATCGCTGGGATCTCGACAACGACGGGTTCTACGATGAGCTGGTGACGGGAGTCGCCGCGCCCAGCTTGACCTGGGCGACCCTGAGCGGACTCGGCCTGGATGACGACGGTTCGTACACCATCGGCCTGCAAGTCGACGACGGGAACGGCGGAGTCGTGAACACGTCGACAACACTGACGATCATCAACGTCGCGCCGACATTGACTGCGTCAGGTGCAGCAACTGCGGCCGGAGGGGCCACATATACGCTTACGTTGACAGATACCGATCCCGGAAACGACTCCATCAGCAGTTGGACCGTCAACTGGGGCGACGGCTCGATCGACACCTACGCCGGCGACCCAGCCAGCGTGACGCATGTCTACTCAAATAGCCTGTCGGGATTCACTCTCAATATATCGGTCAGTGCCATCGACGAAGACGGACAGTACTTCGAAGCCAACATGCTTGCTCCGGCCTACAGCGGCAGTTATGTGGCCGAATACGACGGATACGACGGCACGTACCTCGGCACGTTTGCGCCGAGCAGCGACGGCATCAGCGGACATGCCAATATTACGATCGGTCCAAACGGCAACTATTATGTCAGCGGTCACGGCTCAGGCAATGTCGTTGAGTACCTTCCCGACGGGACATTGGTTGGCACTTTCGTGAACGCCGGCTCTGGTGGCTTGAGCGGCGCGGGCGGATTGGCGTTCGGGGCCGATGGCAACCTTTACGTAGCTAGCGCAAACACGAATCAAGTGTTGCGGTACGACGGATCGACGGGGGCATTTATCGACGCCTTCGTGCCGAATACCACACCTGGTCTGAGTTTTCCGTTGGGTTTGGCTTTTGGCCCAAATGGCGACCTGTACGTCGCCAGCCGGGGTAGCGCTGGAATCCTTAAGTTCGATGGTGCTACCGGTGCACACGACACCAGTTTCATTGTTGGCAGTATCGGCGGCACCGAAGACATTGCGTTTGGACCGGACGGCAACATTTACGCGGCTGATCTGTACGGCGGCGTCTTGAAGTTTGATGCGACGACGGGCACGTCGCTCGGGACATTTGTCTCGATCGGTAGCGGAGGATTGACCAGTGCCGCCGGTATCGAGTTTGGACCAGACGGCAGTCTGTACGTGGCCGACCAAGATGCGGATGTCGTACGTCGCTATGACGGAACCACGGGAGCCTACATCGACGACTATGCAACCGGCACCGTGGACGGACCGGCATACATGGCCTTTACGCCGGACCATCGTGTAACCATTTCACACACCAATCAAAACCCTACCGCCATCACTCCAACAACGGTGGCCATCAATGAAAACACCGATACGACGGCTGGATTTAGCCTGGGAACATTGGTCACGACCGATCCAGACTCGGGCGACACGTTTGCCTACACGATTGTCGGCGGAGCCGACCAAGCAAAGTTCTC
>JAGQPD010000153.1 GCA_020426865.1 Planctomycetales bacterium | reverse complement strand
TGTTTGTCTGCAACAATACCACACAATCGTCTTACACTCTGAGCTCTCTGGGCCCTCTGCGGTTACCTGTACTTTGTTACGCTGTGGTTAGCTGTCCTTCGTTCCTCTGCGGTTACCTGTCCTTGATCGCAGTGCCACACGCTAAAGAGAATCAAGCGACGAGCGGACGCCTCAGCTCAAACTGATCGCCTCGCGCATCTTCTTCACAAAGATCATCAGGATCGTTTCATTCCCGGTGACAATCTCGGCGCGGCCGGTCATTCCAAGCTTGATCTTGCCTCGTGTCGCACCATGACCAACTTCGTCGTGAGGTAGCGAGATCGTGACACGGTAGACAGCCGTTTGACTTGCGTCAGATGTGCCAGTGACATTGGAATCGGGAGCAACCTCTGCCAGCGATCCCTCGAGTATGCCGTATTCCTGAAAATTAAATGCGTCGAGTTTAATGTTGCTCGCCAGGCCGGTTTTCAGTCGCCCGACTTTGGCACTCGGGACCAACGCCTCGAACTGCATCCCTTGCGGCGACGCTATTGTGACACCAACGCTTCCCGGCTTCAGCAGGTCGCCGACTTGCGTTGCGACAGCGGTGATCAAACCGGCACTTGCGGCCCGGACCACGGACAATTCCACATCGCGCTGTAGATTCGCCATCTCTAGCTGTGCAGCCTTTACCTCGGCCTGTTTTTTTGCCAACTGCATTGCCAACTGATGCCGATTCGCTTCGGCGTTCTTCGCGGCGACTTCGACCGCGCGCCGAGCGATCTCGAGCGATTTGCGCTCGATCGGCAATTGTGCTTGCCGAAGCTTCTCTCGTCCTTCCTCTGCCTGCTTGACCGCTTCCTGCAATTCAGCTTTGCTAATCAGACGCTTGGGTGCCAACTGCCGTGCTCGGTTCTCCTGCTTGACTGCCAGATCCAACTCGAGTCGCGCCAGACGGATCTGCGATGCCTGGCGTTCTTCCGCGCGGGCGATCTGTTCCCGTGCCGCCTCCAGTTCGGCCAGCTTTTTCAGTCGTTCGGAACGAGCCTGTTCGGCCAGCGATTCCGAATATTGGTTCATCTTTTCCAATTCCTCTTCACCCGCGGCGACGGTCGTACGCAGTTGCTCAATCTTGTTCTCTAACCGTGCTGTGTCGAGTCGAAGAATGACATCGCCCGCCCGAATTTGCTGGTCCTCCCGCACTGCTACCTCCACGACCGTTCCGCCGAGCTCACTGCTAACGTCCTCGTTGAACTCGCCAGCATCGCCAAGTCCCGCCGTCACCGGTCGTACGCGACCTTCGACGTCGATCACGAGATTGGCCCGAGTCGTCGCCATCCATCCCACCGCAGCAGTGACCATCACAACCACTAGCAATGCCGTGGCGTGGACAATTGCCGGCGTCTTCATTCGTAATGTTGTGTGGAAGTCCGTGCATTCGTTCCAATCAACGATTGTCGCGCGCGGCATGACCATTTCTCCCGTTTCCGTTCCAGTTGTTACCGTTGATGTGATATCCGTTCGCTCGAT
>JAGQPD010000152.1 GCA_020426865.1 Planctomycetales bacterium | reverse complement strand
TGGCCACGATCACGCCGTAGTTGATGGCGCCCAGCCAACCCGACATGATGATGCCAACGCTGCCCGCGTGATACAACCCAGCTACTTGTTCCGGCAATCCGCGGCTGACTGGTAGTCCTTCGAATTTAGTACCGAAGCTGGCACCGTGGATATGTTGCGTATAATGGGCAAACGTGCGGGGTGTGGCGGCTTCGACGTGGTGGACCCTGGAGCGAATATTGGGGACGTATTTTTCGACGGCATCGAGTGTCGATTCGATCAACTGCTGCTTGCTGGCCTGGTACTCATCTTCCGGCAGTTTCGCCCAGTCATCGAAATGGGCGTTGGTACTGGAGACGATCAAACATCGCGGCCGCCCCTCGGGCCGTGTTTGCGGATAGTAGAACGAATACGTGCGGCTGGTGATATCGCGGCTCAATAGCAACTCGGTACGAAATTCTTTCGCGGTGCTGCTGAATAACAGATCGCCGGTCTCTTCGTCGACGCGTTCGTCCGGGTACAGTCCCATGTAGACCTGGGTACTGGAATTATTCAGCCGCACGGCTTGCGCTTGTTCCACAAACTCGCGGTCGAAGTATTCAGCGCCGACGAGGTCTAGCACGGTGGCCTTCACGTTGGCGTTGGACACAATAGCATGGCAGCGAATTTCGTGGCCGTTAACTTCCACGCTTTGGACAGCGCCATTTTGGACTCGAATACCCGATACGTGACATCGAATCCGACAATCCACATGATTGCGTTCCAGTTCGTCCCGCATCAATTCGACAAGATGATCCGTACCACCCTGAAAGGTGTAAACCCCCTTGGACATGAAATTCGAGAAGACGATACCATAGGTAATGGCCGGGTCCTCCAAGGTCGAGCCATTAGCATAGACAATCGGCTCCATCAGCAGGCGGACAACATCTTCACGACCGGGAAAGAACCGTTCGAACAGTTGGCCGGTGGTCGTCGACTGATCGTCGTAGAAATTCATTTTCCGCACGGTGTCGAAGAATTCGCGGACGGTTTCCGGCGTGATGCCGAATTGATGGACCAACAACCGGGTAAAATCCTCGCGGTCATAGCTGGTGGTCAGCGCGAACATGGGGTTATCAAACCGCATTCTTCGCAGGGGGACGATCTTGTCAGCGATCGCGGCATTCCAATACCGCCGGCAGCTTTTGATCATTCCGTACGGAAAACCGTGCAGCGAGACATCAAAGATGTGGCCGCCGGGGCGGCGAAACCAGGTGGCCATGCCGCCCAACTTGTAGTGTTGTTCCAGTAGCAACACTCGTCGCCCTTGTCGACCGAGCACATTGGCCGCGGTCATGCCAGCGAGACCGCTACCGATGACGACGACATCGTACTCGTCGCGGATCCCCGCAAGAAAATCTCTCGGCATGGCATTCTCTCGGAATCGATGGGATGGGCGTCAGCGTCCGCCGCCAGTAACGGCCTGCTGGCTGGCGCTGGCAACGTTCTTGCGTGTGTTGGCTGATTTACGGACCATAGTGTCTTCTCAGGCTTCACATCTTACCGATTTTTATCGCTAGTGGTAACAGGTGGGAAGGTGTGTCGGGAAGGAGGTTCTACATTGAGGAAGGAGGCGGCTGAGGTCAGCCGGTCAGCAGATAGCGATTCGCCACCGAGATTCCGCTGGTGATAGCACCGATGATCCCGACCATCCCTTGATCGGTCCCGCAGACAAACAAGTTACGCAAATGTGTCTGTCCATCCCAATGTTTTTGCGGACAGCCGTAGACGGCCCCGTTATCGTGCCAGGTAAAACGTTGGATGGTTCGTGGCGTGAAGAAGTCGACATCCACGACATGTCGGCGATAATCCGGCATGAAGCGAACGGCGGAGGCACATAGGCGATCGTACCAACGGAGTTTTTCCAACGTGTATTCCTCTTCGGGCAATTGTGTCCAACGATCGTAGCTGGCAATCGCCGTAATCCGAATCACCCCTTCCGGCAAGTGACGACTGGTATCGCTGTCACCGTAAAGGTAGTTGTTGGGCGAACAGATTACTCCGGTGCGCATGTCGCACAAATGTTCGGCGGGACGATGCCAGTCGAATGTCGGATGATCGTTAAAGAAGACGATTGTTTCATGATGGCCCAGTCGCGATGGCAGTGTATCGAGCACCGACACGCTCTCTACGAACGACATCTTCCCGGCCTGGTCGACATCGACCGGTTGGCCGTCGTCGCAAAGCCGCATGGTTTCGACCCAACCGGCCGATGACAGAATATTGCGAGCCCTCAATTCGGTACCGTTATCGAGCACGACGCCCACCGCGCGGCCATCCTCCACGTGAATCCGTTCGACGCCGGCCCGCAACCGCAGCTCTCCGCCCAATTGACGGAACCTGCGAATCAGGTTTTTTAAGATCAATCGCACACCAGCCAAAGGTCGCGCCAGTCCTTCGACGAAGATACTGCGAAACATGATGCAGAATTGGCCAAAATCCATGTCATCCTCGCGGGCGTTGCCATACCACATTAACGGGCAAAGCAGCATTTCCGCCAGAAGCGGCTCGGTCAGCGTCTCGGCCAACACTTGGCGAGTCGACATCGCGAATAGGTCATCGTTCAAATCGTCGTAGTCGACAATCTTGTTGATGAGCCGCTGAAAGTTCTCACGCTGGTTGGGAAAGGCCCGCTCAATTTCCGACGTCAGCAGGCCAATTCCATTGCCAAATCGCACACGGACGTCGGGAAATGCAATCGCCGAACCGACCTGTTCTGCCAGCTCGAAGTCCTCCCAACGAAAACGTAACTGTCGCAGCAATCGCGCCAACGGGCCGGTGCGCGCCCCCTTGGGGGTGAAATTGGTTAGCGCGTGAAGGCCTACGTCGTAGTCTCGACCGCGTAGCCGGTAAAACGAATTCAGTCCGCCAATGGTATAATGGCGTTCGAGCAGGCACACGCGTTGGTCGTAGTGCGCCAAGCGAATCCCAGCCGCCAATCCGGACATGCCGGCACCGATAATAATCGTGTCATACATGGCCAGAATGGTGAAGGGTTGGCTAACTCTCGACCTTTTCCAAATCGCGCATCAACGGTTCCAGATAACTGGTCGTGCTCGCCATGCTCGCCAGTTGCGGGTAATCCTCCTCGGGAATCTGCACCCGATACCGCTTGCGCAACTCCATGACAATATCGAGGAAGTCCATGCTGTCCAATTCCAGCTGATCGCGAAACGCCACGTCGTCCTGCAGCTGGCTCAGGTCTTCGTCCGGGGCAATATCCGCCAGAATATCCAAAACTACTTCGCGAATGTCGTCATTCGTCATGGTCGATGTCGACTCCTGGTTATCTCAAGGTCTCTATACTTGTCCCGATGTTTTTTTAATGATGACGACCGAGTTGATCCCCAACATACCAAATGAGTTATTCAAAATATAACGCACATCGCCCAACTCGCGTGGTTGGTTGGTGACCAGACCAGGCAAGGCACAATCGGGGTCCAGTTCGTCCACATTGATGGTAGCATGGCAGACACCGTCGGTGAAAGCTGGCAGGTTTCCCGCCAGTTCCAAGGCCCCGGCCGCTCCCATCGAATGCCCAATGAAGCTCTTCGTATTATTGAAGTACGTCTTGGCGCTGTTACCGAAGATCTGCCGCAAGGCTTGACATTCCTGGGCATCTCCGGTCGTGGTCCCGGTCGCATGCGTGCTTACGATATCGATATCTTCGGGGTTAAGACGGGCATGCCGCAAGGCCAGTTGCACACATTGTGCCTGGCGATCGGGATTGGGCAAAACAAAATCGGTGGCGTCGGTATTCATCGCATATCCGACGATTTCGCCGTAGATCTTCGCTCCTCGTGCCGCAGCATCTTCGTAGCGTTCCAGCACAAAAATGCCGCCCCCTTCGGCGACGACAATCCCGTTTCGCTGCAGATCGAAAGGTCGCGACGCCCGAGCCGGTTCGTCGTGCTCGGCCAACGCCCCTTGGCTTTTGAAACTGGCAAAGATGCCAAACGTGTGAATGCTCTCCGATACGCCCCCCGCCAAGGCGACATCGCATTCGCCGAGCATCAGCATTTGAGCGCCCTGAATGAGTCCGGCATTGCCAGCGGCACAGGCGGCACCAATCGTATAGTGCGGCCCAATGATCCCCATATTTAACGCAATCTCTCCCGCCGGATTATTGGCCACCGTCCGGGGATTGTGATGGTGGGACCAGAACGCGGTATCGTAGTTGTAACGCTTGATTTCGTAGATTTCGTTTTCCGTCTCGACGTTTCCGTGCTCGGTGACGCCAACGTAAATGCCTACGCGTGCGGGGTTAATCTTCTCCCACACCAACCCGGAGTCGGCGACCGCTTCAGACGCCGCATAGACCCCCACGGAGCCGGCGCGGGTACCACGGCGAATGTCTTTGCGGGATTGATACTTGCGTGCATCGAAGTCGCAGACACCCGCCAACGTCTTGCCGAAATAGCGAATCTCGTACGGTGCCACTCCGCTGCGTCCATCCAGCAAACTGGCACGGTACGCCTGCAGATCGTTGCCGTTGGGTGCGGTCACACCAATTCCGGTGATCACAATCCGCTGCATCAGCGGCGGACGTTCCCCGGGGATGTGCGAATTCGAATATTGGGTAATCATTAGCCCTTCCCCGCCCAAATCACCCTCTACCTGCGACCACGGAACAGTGGACTTAAACCCTTGAAGGTAGCTATTTTAGGCTCGTTTCGCAAGCGGTCAGCCACGCACCTAATCTTTGCATCCCCTGTTGGCTGGAAATCTGCGGGAAATAGCCGAAATCGCGTCGCGCACGGTCAATATTGAAATAATGCGACGTGGCAAGTTGAGCTGCCAGGAAACGCGTCATTGGCGGTTCGTCGGTTTTGCCCAGCATCCGGTAGACACACTCCAGTGCGCCCCCAACACCATAAGCAGTGCGGAAGGAGATTCCCTTTTGCACCGGTTCCATTCCCGCCAACTGCAAAATGGAATTGATCCAATCCCAGCAATTGACCGGCTCCCCCTGGCTGATGAAATAGGCTCGCCCTCCGACCGCCGAATGGACGGCCAGATGATCCGCGGCCTGCAGGTGAGCTGCGGCAGCATTTTCGACGTAGACCATGTCGATCAAATTCTTTCCAGCTCCGACCTTCCGCAATCTTCCCTGACGCGCTCGGGCAATCAACCGCGGAATCAAGTGCATATCGCGTGGCCCCCAGATCAAGTGAGGCCGCAAAGCACAGGTCGCCAATCCACGCCGTCCGTGGTTTTGCAGCACGCGTTGTTCCGCCAGTGCCTTGGTGTGCGGATAAT
>JAGQPD010000151.1 GCA_020426865.1 Planctomycetales bacterium | reverse complement strand
AAAACCGCCGGGGAGGCAAACAACTGCGTTGCACTCTTTGACAAACATCAGCTTGCGAGTGAAGAAATACTTCATGTGGACTAGTTTGTGATCACCCACAATGACCGGATTGGCCTCTTGCTCGAAGGGGAGCAGAATATTGAGTCCCATCGATTTTTCGCGCCCAGCGCCGCGATGGCCAGCTTCCATGATGCCGCTGGCCGCACCGGTTACAACCCACCAGTCGTGTTCTGCCATTGCCCGGCCGAACGCCAGGGCCTGCTGATAAGCCGGATGGCCTTCACCGGTACGCGCCGAACCAAAAACCGTGACCTTGCGATTGCGACGATAGGGCGCAAAAACCTTGAACGCATAGCGTAACTCGCGAATCGCGCGACTAAGTAATTTCAGATCGCCCCGCGTCGAGCCATCTTGCGCAAGCTGGTCCGCTGAATCTCGGATCCGCTGGATGAGATCTTCCGTTCGGCGTCGAACCGAAGGAGGAACACCGGGTTGCGATTCATGTTCAGCGTTCACGGTCTACGCGAATTGAAGGACTTTTCTAGGCCGACGGCCGGCGAAAATGCTGGTACGCCAGAATGACTTCGTACAAGTCCGTGCTGATCGTGACCTCGTCATCCGCAAAGTCCGCCAGCCAGGCTCGTCTTGATTCTATCGCATCCGACAAGGCGGAAAACAGTTCGCTTGCCGGTACCGTGACGGTTCGCCGGTTGGGAACGCCCGATCGCGTTGCCGGATTGCCCACCGTGTCATCTTCTGGACCGTAATATACGCGCAGCCGACTGTGAATCATGAGAATCCCTTCTGAAATAATACGAACAGTTCGTCCTGAACCGTGTCTGCATAGCTAATGCGATCCAGTTTTCGCCAGGGGGGCTCAACAAGGATCCCAAGAGTCTGTCATCGTTTATCGGGTTGTTGAATGGGGGACATTTGACAAAACCGAAAAGAAAGACGAAGATTTTGTCGGGATTGCGCTGCAATAACACGT
The DNA here is from genome assembly GCA_020426865.1 of Planctomycetales bacterium. Lineage (GTDB taxonomy): Bacteria > Planctomycetota > Planctomycetia > Pirellulales > Pirellulaceae > JAGQPD01. The sequence goes on along the minus strand of JAGQPD010000151.1, from coordinate 1,269 downwards.
TCCTATTCTCGCAGAATCCCGTGTTTTGCCTATTTTAAACCTGAGGATGCAATTCGGATTCTTGACAACTGGCCGGGAAGGCGCTAGATTTCCGGGTTTGTGCTAGCCTGAATCTCGGGAGATCACCTACGACAGCGGCTCGGAAGAGGATTCGTTCCACCGACCCCCTGCGGAAAAGAAGCTTATGGACCTTAGTATCGAATTTGATCTCGAAGACGTGGTCCGACAACTCAACTTGCCCGCCCACGGCGTTCGCCAGACCGTTGAGTTGCTAGACGAGGGAAATACGGTGCCGTTCATCACACGGTATCGCAAGGACCAGACGGGTGGATTTGACGAGCAACAAATCCGCGCCATCCAACAGGTCGTTGACCGAACGCGTTCGCTGATCGAACGCAAGGAATCGATCTTGCGAGCAATTCAGTCGCGTGGACAGTTGACCGACGACTTGTTGCAGCGGATCCGCGCCGTTCGTTCGGCCAAGGTGCTGGAAGATATCTATCTTCCCTACAAGACCAAAAAACAAACGCGTGCGACGCTTGCGCGTCAGCGCGGTCTGGAGCCGCTGGCCAACGCCATTTGGGACGCGGAAATCAGTCCGGACGACGTAACGGCTGAAGCCGAAAAACTGATCAATCCCGACCAGAAGCTGGTGTCCGTCGACAAAGTCCTCGACGGCGTCCGAGATTTAATTGCCGAACGACTCGGCGAACGTGTCGATCTGCGCCAACGACTGCGCGAAAAAATGCGCGCCACCGGCATCCTCACCAGTAGCAAACTCATCGAAGAACTCGATGCGTCCGACGACGAAGACGAGGACAACGCCGACGGTCCGGCCGAAAACGACGCCGCGTCCGACACGACTTCCGACACCAATGTGGCTACCGATGATGGCACCAAAGCTACCACCAGCGATACGGCCACCAGCGATACGGCCAGTGCAAATGTCGATGCGAGTGTCGACAACGACGACGCTAACGCTGTCAACGGTGGCGATCGCGATTCGGTGGGAGACGCCACGGGCACCGAAGAATCCGTCCCCTCGAATGTCGAGGGGAGCGCCGATGAGGGGGAGGTGGCGGCGGAAGCGGCTGTTACCGATGAAGGCGTTGGCGGGCAATTGCCAACGGGTGAAGCGTCGGCGGGGGGCCAGGAAGCACCGCTACCTGCCACCGGTCGAAAGAAGTCGAAGAAGGGCGCGGCGTTGGACAAGAACGGCATTTTGCCGCTGGTGGCAGCCGGGGTCATGACGGCACAACAGCGGCGGCG
>JAGQPD010000150.1 GCA_020426865.1 Planctomycetales bacterium | reverse complement strand
TCGCCTGGGCCTTTCTGTGGCGGGGAACGTATGCCGACCTGGAGAAGTTGATTGGCATTTTGGTGGCGACGTTCAGTCTGTCGGTGATCGTCGGGCTGTTTCTGTTACAGGGAACCGAAAACGCCATCACGTGGCAGCAGATTCGATCCGGCATGACATTTTCTCTCGGCGATGGTGACCGACGTGCGGCAGCAATTGCCGTGGTCAGCTTGATGGGAGCACTGGGTGCAACCGCCAACGAGCTGTTCATGTATCCGTATTGGCTTCTGGAAAAAGGCTATGCGCGCCAAGTCGGTTCGCCCGACGATGAAGGGTGGGTGGAGCGGGCACGAGGTTGGATCCGCATCATGCAGTTGGATGTTACGGCGTGTACACTGTTGGCCACGCTGGCAACCGTTGGATATTTTCTGTTGGGGGCTGCCGTCTTTCATGGCCGCGGTTCCGGGGCGCCGACGGGAGATCATATCGTGGAACAGCTGTCGGCGATGTACACCGAGAGTTACGGTGACTGGTCCAAATGGGTCTTTCAACTCGGAGCCCTCGGGACGCTCTTCTCCACGCTGATCGTCGCTACCGCCGCATTTGGCCGCATGTGGTCAGATATGCTGATCAGTCTCGGCCTGGTTGGTGACTCACCGTCGACTCAACTGAAAACCCAACGGACCGTCGTCAGCATTTACTTGTTGTTGTCACTGCTGATCGCCATCCTCGCAGGGCAGCCACCCGAGGCGCCGGTAATCTTCGGTCAGTTTGTTGCAGGAATGTTCTGTACGCCATTGATGGCGATCGCCATCTGTGCCATGGCATTCCGCACCGACCGGAGGTTGCGTATGAGTGGCGCCACGGCCTTTTTCCTCGTGACCACGTCGCTGATATTTGTCGGCTGCGTGGCGGCCAATATGATCATTCCCTTTTTAGGCAAAAACTAATCGACCGTCCTCGCTGAAAGGTCCTGCCATGGGCATCCGCTGGAGTGTTTTCCCTGTTGTTCTCGCATGCGTGGTGTTCGCTCTGTCGATGTCGAATACGTGTTGCGCGCAACACCGTCTGCTGCTGCAGGGAAATAATCGATTGGTCGTCCTACAGGCCGACGGTACCGTCGAATGGGAGATGCCATGGGGAGGAATCCATGACGTCCATGTCCTGACCAACGGACATATCATGGTACAAGAGGGGGCTCACAAAGTCGTGGAGATCGATCCGGCGACAAAGCAAATTGTCTGGTCCTACGACAGTTCCATCCAAAACGGCAACGCTGGCCGCAAAGTCGAGGTCCACGCGTTCCAGCCGCTCAAGGACAATCGCATCATGATCGCCGAGTCGGGACCGGCCAGGATTATCGAAATCGATCGCGAGGGAAAGCTATTAAAATCCATTCCGCTGCGCGTCGAAAATCCGCATCCCCATACCGATACGCGACTCGCTCGCAAATTGTCGACTGGCAACTATCTGGTGTGCCACGAAGGTGATGGTACGGTTCGCGAGTACGATGGTGACAATGGCGATATCGTTTGGGAATACGAAGTTCCGTTGTTCGATCAACCGCGTCGTGACGGACATGGCCCCGAGGCGTTTGGTAACAAGGCCTTCGCCGCTGTGAGATTACCAAGCGGCAATACCCTGATCGCCACGGGCAATGGTCATAGCGTCCTGGAGGTGACTCATGACAAGCAAATTGTGTGGAGTCTTCATCAGCGGGATCTTCCCGAAGTCACGCTTGCCTGGGTTACGACTCTGGAGATTCTCGCCAACGGCCACTATGTGATTGGAAACTGTCACGCTGGACCGGGAAACCCGCTGATCATCGAGCTGGATCCGGCGACGAAAAAGGTCCACTGGCAGCTCGACCGCTTCAATGACTTCGGCAACTCCGTATCCAATTCCGTGCTGCTCGATACTGATACAAGCGTGCTTCGCTAACATCTTGCGCACCTGGGCAACGTTCGTACCACATAGCTCCAGCCGTGTCCCGGGCGCAATCATTCGCCCCAGCGATGGCCAACACGGGAAAGATGGCCAAGACGGCAGGACACGGCGGAGCAATCCGCGTTTCACATAGCTCCAGCCGTGTCCCGGGCGCAATCACTCGCCCCAGCGATGGCCAACACGGGAAAGATGGCCAAGACGGCAGGACACGGCGGAGCAATCCGCGTCTCATTTTGACTGTCCACACCAGCGGAACGACGCGAATCGCTCCGCCGACGCCGCGAGTTAACGGCATGCTGACCCGTGCTATGGACACGTAAGTGGTTCATCTGCCGGCGGGTCGGCTGGAGCTATGTTGACCGCCGAACCAGACGAGCTTATCGCTTCGTTTCTCAAATTATCAAAAGGCCACCGTCATGCCGGTGACCCATTGATGAATCTGTACGGTATCGATATCGCGTTGGTCGATACCGACGAACCACTGAGAATTGCCAAACCATACGCCCGTGGTCAGTCGGCCGTGGAAGTGCGTCGCGTTACCGATCGTCCCCAAGTCCAACTCGCCGGAGACCGACCACACATCGGTCAGCCACAGATCTGCTCCAACGGTAAAGTTGATACCGGCCTCACCGCCCCACGAATCGTGCAGCCAGTTCACACCGAGACCAGCTCGACTGCGAAAATCGTCCATGCGAATCCACTCGTATACCAGATTAATGTCTCCTACCCACATGTGCTCGCGAACCTCGTCGTCAATCGACTCCCAGTACAAATCGGCCGCGACATCGATTCCCCATCCGCCCGATTGGGCTGCTAGAAAAGCCATGCCGAATCGACCAATATCATCGAAGTCACTGCCAAAGTCAGCACGTAACCGAGCATTACCGCGACTGGGATGTAATACTCGAACCGAATCACAGGGAACAATGGAGGGAGGCAACGCAACGGGTGATTCCCAATCCGGCGCCATCACCGGCTCGGACAACACAGGTTCCGGCACTGCCGGCACATAGGCTGGTGCAGGTGGAGGTACTGGCACGACCGATTGTACGATCACCGGTTGTGCGACGATCGGTTGTGAATACGATTCGACAACCACAACGCTGGGGCTAACAGGAGGGGGACAATATCGTGGCGTATGACGAATGGAGAAACTGGGCGATCGCCGGTGAACTCGACCGCCAGGATTTCCGTGCGGCTCGCTTCGCGGCCGTGTCGATTCCACGTGCGTGCCACTATCATGTACCCTCGTCCTTACGGCACTGATTGTCCGGCCCGCAACGCTCGGGGTATCGCCACGTGTCTTCCCACTGCTGTCGTCGCTGCGGCGTTCTTCTCGGTCCCGGCCCCGCGCCTTGTCACCGGCTCGTCCCAACGTCCCGGCCACACACACCAGCGGTTGCGCCACGGCGTGCAGTACAACTAACGTAACGACCCATGAGAATATCCACCGCTGTGTGGCACTGATCGCTTCGAACATCATTGTTTCCTTCCGTCTATCGGCTAGCGTTACCCAACGTCGAAGAAGACGAAGAGGTTTTGCCGGGCGGCTTGCACCGCTCCGCTTTCGTCGTCCTGACGAGTGATCATTCGATGGTGGCGGAATTAGGCAACGATTGTGCCACGAAACAAAAACGTCCTCGAGAATTGCCACATTCGCGAATTCGCTCGAGATTCTCGCCGTATTTCCCAGCAAATGCTGGGGATATCTGTCATGCAAGCGTCGTCAAATCGACTGCACCAAATCTGTCGATGAGACAGGCACCATGCTATCAGTGCCATCGTACGGGGTTGGTAGCCAGTGGCAACGGGAAAGATTAGGGTTATAACAATCAGTAGCGATTGCGCATTTAGGCAACATGCGTCGGGGTCGGGGGGGCCAGTGGTCGCCCATTGAAAACGGTACGCGTAACGACCATTGGGATGTAGTATTGAGGCGGGGCGAGTTGATGGACGGCGAATTTGAATTGGGCGACGAGCCAACGCGAGCGGACGGCGACGGCCGGAGCATGCAAGCGGCGACGACGATTTACGCTGCGACATTTAACAGCGACCGTCTTGGTCGTTTTGAGATTGTCCGCCAAATAGGCCAAGGTGGAATGGGAAACGTCTATTTGGCCTACGATTCGCAATTACAGCACGACGTAGCATTGAAAGTCCCGCACGCGGCATCGGTGTTGGACGGCCAATCTCGGGAGCGATTTTTTCGCGAGGCGCGAGCGGCAAGGTTGCTGCGTCATCCGGGAATTGTAGGAGTCTATGACGCGGGAGAGGTAGACGGGTATTGTTTTATTGCGGCGGAATACTGCGCGGGGTCGACGTTATCGCGGTGGTTGCGTGAGCACTCGGGGAGGGTGGCATGCGGCGTTGCGGCGGGAATCGTGATGGAGTTAGCCGAGGCGGTCGCCCATTCGCACAGTCGCGGAATCACGCATCGCGATTTGAAGCCGGGGAACGTGATGCTTGACGGTGTCCCGGATTCGATGCAGCCACGAGATGCGGGATTCCCTTTTACGCCTCGGATCACGGACTTCGGACTTGCACAATTGGAGACCTCCGACGGCACGCTGACGCGCAGCGGCGTTCCCCTTGGCACCGCCGCTTACATGTCACCAGAACAGGCAGCCGGCGTGCGTTCTCAAATTGGCAACGCGACGGACATTCATGCCTTGGGAGTGATTTTGTATGAACTGCTGACGGGCGACAATCCGTTTCGGCGAGAGACGTTACCGTTGACATTGGCGGCGGTTCAACAGGCAGATGCACGTCCTCCGAATCATTTGCGGCGAGACGTGTCGGGGGACTTGAGTGCCATCTGCATGAAATGTCTGGAGAAATCGCCGCAGAACCGTTACCAATCGTCGGATGATCTGGCAAAAGACCTGCGTCGTTACTTGGACGGCGAGCCAACGACAGCAAGACCAATTGGCCGGCTCCGGAGGACCGCGCGTTGGATCCGGCGATCGCCAAGTTTGGCGGGACTGATTGCCGTTTGTGTTCTCAGTCTCCTGGCGGGGATCGCTGGGCTGATTTGGCATTCCCATCTACTGGGTCAAGAAACGGCAATGTTGGGGGTCGTGACGGCGAAACTGGAAGACTCATTGTCGCGAGTCAACGAAGAGCGATACAAAGCCGAGGCGACTCGGCGCGCGTTACTGCAGGCCTCGTATCGCAGCGACATCTCGCTGGCGTTTCGTCAACGCGAGAATCAGGAATGGAGCATGGTTCGTACGATTTTGGAACGCTACGATGTCGATGCCGAAACCCGCCAGATACGGGATCTAGCCTGGCACCTGCTGAACCATTCGCTTCAATACACAAGTCGTGTCGTCGCCCGCGATAGCGAGCCGATTCACGAATGCGTGTTGTTTCCCGACGGGGAACGGATTGCTGTCGGTGGGAGTCAAGGTTTGGTTCGGGTGCTGGATCTAGAGACCGGCCAGACATTGCAGACGATTGCGCCGGAAGTGGGGCCGATCTACGGGTTGGCAGTCTCACCAGACGGTACACGATTAGCCGTGGGGGGCGAAACACCCGATTACACCGACCACCATCGAGTCTGGGAGTATTCGGTGGCGTCCGGCGAACGTCTGCAAGAATTGGCATGCCACGATCGAACCGTCGACGCGATCGAATACTCGGCGGACGGTCAGGTTGTCATTACGGCAGAGCGTTACAAACAAGTGGTTGCGCGATCGTTTGGTGATGAATCGACGCAGCCGTTTGAAGCCACCCGTAGAAACGAGTCCATTCTGTTGTCGAGCGACAATGCACTGCTTGTGGCTCCTCTTGACGACCATACGGTACGTATCTGGAATCGCGCTACGGCAACTTCTTTCCGCGACATCGGACTGGCCAATAAGCCCGAACACATGGCCCTTGATGAGCGTTCCGATTGGCTGGCGATATCCACGTCCGCCGATGGTCACATTACGCTGGTTCGGTTCCGTGGAGATGCGAAGGTCCGCTACCATTTACAGATCCGCGATCGTGTGGAATCGCTCGCTTTCTCCGCCAGCGGCGAAATGCTTGCTGCCGGTCTCCGGTCGGGCGATGTGGAGTTATGGGACATTTCCGCAGAGGCGCTGGGTAAATCGAGGGAGAGTGGCAATCGTGTGACCGCCATCCGCTACTGGACGCCGCACCTTGGTGCCGTATCAACCTGCCACTGGCTAGACGAGGAACGGCTGCTAACAACCGGAAGTGACGGCCTAGTGTCGTTGCATCACGTAATGGCGTACGAGCCACTGAGATTGTCGTTTGGTGAGCTTCATGCGCGGACAGGCACGCTTGTTGGGCGTGGACAATTTGCGTTGGTTGGACTAGAGAATGGCACTTTGACGATGGTCGACACCGCCACGGCAACACCAGTCGAGGAGCTGTACATAGGCGATACAGCAATCACGTCGATCTGCCGGGAACATGCTGGTCAGCAGGCTTACGTTGGCACAGAAGACGGCTCGATTCACGTCGTGGATATCGGCACAAACCCGCCACGACTACGACTCTCGCACGACGAACCGTTCAGCAACCTGGGAGGAAAGGTCCTGGCGATCGCGGAATCCCCGACGGGGATGTACATTGCCGCCACGGGCGAATGCGAAGCGTGTTGTGTATTTGATCGGCTGACGGGTGAAAAGATACATGCATTTCCTTTGACAAGTCTCGGTCACTGCCTGGCTTTTCGTCACGATCGCGCGCAGCTGGTACATGGCGGTTATGGGAATCACGTTGCCCTGTTCGATCTCGAGACCGGTTGTGTCAGTGAGCAAGAGGAAGGGGGCGATGGCACCAATGGACTGATCTGCCCGGATGATGGTGATCCGGCAATGGTGAGTGCCCACCAAGACGGGCTGATTCGCATCCGCTCATTTTCATGCGAAGAATCGGATCGCTGCCTTCGCGGCCAGCCGGTTCCACTGACAACAATCGCCGTCTCGTCGGATCAACGCACATTGCTCAGCGGCAATGAATGGGGAGGCATTCAAATGTGGGACCGCGAGTCCGGCGACCACTTAGGCGAACTCCGTCCCACCTCGGGAACCGGCAGTGACCGTGTTTTCGTCCGTTGGATCGCGTGCAGCGGCGACAATCAGACGGTAGTCGCCATCCTCGATGTCGAGAAATCCGGTTCACAATTGGTTATTTGGACTGACACAAACACTTTGGCCCGATAACGGCCGCACGTCGCAGCCTAGAGTCGAAAACATTGAGTCCCCCGCTACCCTACACCCTGCTACCCCACATGCTTGGCTACCGTGCGACGGTCCAACCCCAACCGGCGTCCCGCTTCCTCATACGTTCCCAATCGCCGATAAGCATGCTTGCAGTATTCTGAAACCAGCTCATCCACAGTCATCTGACATTCCGAAAACCGTTGCATCAATGTTTCCAAATGACCAACTGCCGGCGTCGTTCCCAACTGGCCAAGGTACTGATTCCGCACCATGATATTGCATACGCATTGCTCCAGCTCACGGATGTTGCCGGGCCAACGGTAGCCGTTTCCAAGCCGGGCATGGATCCATTCTGTCGTTTGCGCCGCCAACCCTTCACCAACGTCGGGCCCAGCGATCCTCCTAGCCAGAAACAATACCAAGGTCCGTAGGTCCTGAGGATGATCCGCCAGCTGTTCAGCCAACGTTGGCGTCACCACAATGTCGCCACACAAGCGGTAGTACAAGTCCTCGCGGAAACGACCAAGCGCAATCTGGTCGGAGAGATCTCGATTCGTGGCAGCAATCAGCTTACCGCCGAACTCCCGCGTACGGCTCTCTCCCACACGCTGAAACTTGCGGTGCTGCAATACCCGCAATAGCTTTACCTGAATCGACGCATCAAGTTCGCCAATTTCGTCCAAGAAGATTGCCCCGTAACTGCCGCACAACTCCAGCCAACCCGCGCGGTCCTCAGTCGCCCCCGTGAATGCCCCCCGTACATGTCCGAATAACTCGGATTCCACCAACGTAGCGGCGAAAGCACTGACGTTCATGCTGACAAACGACTCCAACGGGTCGGCTTCGAATGCACAAGACTGTTCGTCAAACGGCAAGTACTGCGATGTACCGATCGCCCGCGCAACCAACTCCTTGCCTGTCCCCGATGCGCCCAACACCAGCGTCGGAACGTCACGAAGGCAACGATACAGATTGCTCCGATAACGACGCATGTCATGAGTAAAAATCGACTCCCATACCTGTGCACGCAGACGTGTCATCACCCGCGACTGGCCAATGATCTGGCGATAAACCGAATTGAACGCTCGACGTACCTGATAGAATCCGGCAAAGATGTGCCGCCGCCCCCGCGTCCACTCACTCACGTCGCGCCGCCTCCGCGATTTCTGTAGCGGCTGCAGCCAATGCCCGTACTCGCGACAAAAACTCTCCCACGCCTGCCGCGTGGCTCGCACACGCTCGCTGGCGTCCGTGGCCTCCGCCACCCGGTTCCTTTCACCCCGCACCCGTTCATAGATCAAATACAGCGCCACGTCTTCGTATGCCCGACGCCCCTCGTTGTCCCCGGTCTCGCCATTTACGAGCCGGTCCCGCGCCACCCGCAACAACGATTCCGTAACTCGCTCAATCCGCCCGAGCTCCGGTCGCGATTGATCCGGATGTCCATCCAGACTCCACGCCACCTCCCATGCCACCCCCCCCTCGTCCGCACAACTCCGATCACCCACGACACCTTCCGCCATCTCCAGAATCTGTCGCTCCAACCGCAGCCGATCCGGATGAAATGGATTGGCATGCGCCAACTGCGATATCACCTCGGCCGTCTCCCGATGCGAAACTGCTTCCCAAATCATCACAGTGCCCTCACTGAAATTGCCTGCTAGATGTACATTTTGTGCACATATCCATATACATTTTTTGTACATCGCTTGTCGCGGGCTGTCAAGTTTGGCGCCGAATTGGCAGCGGATCCAATGGCAGCGGATCCAATGGTACCGCGTTGGGTTTCGTTCGGCATGCGAACTGCATTGCCATGTGGTGTGCCATGTGGTGGATCCTCTGGTAGACAGTCCTCTGGTAGACAGTCCGATAGAGCCAGGTAGAGCACTGCCCGGGGAACAACGGCAAGAATGACGTTCCATGCAAGCCGTTCGAGGCAGGGAGAATGTACGCACGATGAGCACCTTGTTGGGCGCCGCAACGATCGTCGTTTTCCTACTCGTCTGGGCCATGACCGGCCACTTGCTGTGGGTGTTGGGGCGCCTCGTCGTCCGTGCGATTGCGGGCGACACCGACCGGTGGGCTGATTCCGTACCTGCAAGCCCCTTCGAGCCAGCTCGGTCGACTGCAAGCGATACAAAACGCTTAGAAGAGCTGTCGCGACAAGTCCAACAATTGTGTGACGCAGGTGCCGTCTCGATGGATGCCTGCGACCGCATGCAAGCGTTGCTGCGCCGCGAGATTGCCGCCCAGTCCCCTGCCGTGATCTCACCCGTGCCGCCAGCACCCGCAGCAGCAAGTGACGACACGCCCCGATCGACGAGAACGTTCGCCTGCAACACAGCAGCGTCGCCTTCTACTGAAGACAACAATTTTGTCACTGCAGAACTGGTGACAACGGTTGCGGCAGACGACACGGCGGCCCCAGTAGTAGTTCGGTCGTGGAAGGATGTCCTGCGTTCATTCATGGAAGAGCGCAACATTCGTTGGGGCGAAATCATCAGCGGCATCTTGATTGTCGGATGTGCCATTGGGCTGGTCATCAGCCTCTGGGCGACATTGCGCGATACGATTCCGTACTTTCCGGCGATGATCTTCGCCCTGTTTACCAGCGCACTCTACGGTGCCGGCTACTACACCATGCGGCGATGGAGATTGACATCGACCAGTCGTGGATTGCTCGTTATCGCACTGTTGCTAATCCCACTAAATTTCCTTGCCGGCATCGCATTGCGGGGACCGGGACATCCGCTGGATTTATTGAGTTGGCTGGCGATGGGGATCGGACTGGCATTGTTTAGCTGGATGAGTTACTCGGCAAGCCGGTTGTTGCTCGCGGAATGCCCCTGGCAGTTAGCACTGGCGACGATGGGGCCGGCGCTCGCACAGCTTGTTGTGTCGCGGGTTGGGGTCGACGAACTTAACACCGTGTCTACGACATTGCTTACGTTGTTGATCAGTGCGGGTGTTCTCGTATCACTGGGTGCAACTGTCTGGCAGACTCGAAGCCGTTCTCACATGTCCGCTTCGACGGCGTGGCACTTGTTGGCTGTAACCGGATTGGGATTCTTTTCCGCAACCATTTCATTTGGCCTGTTGCTGCATGTGAATCCTCACCGGGCGTTCGTACTGGCCGCATCATCGCCGGCTGTAAGTCTCGTGGCCATGATGGTGGTCACCGTCGGTATTGCTTTGCATGTCCGTTGCCGTGAACCGTCGACGGCCACGTTTCGCATGGCGGGGACCGCGACGGCATTGCTGGGAGGCATTTTCGCTGTGCGTAATGTCGTGTGTGCGTGGCCGCACCCCGAATTCTTAGTGGCCGTTGGCTTGATCTGCTTTGTGTGCTTGACGCTTTTAGCGGTCGTCGGACGACTACCAACGTTGCACGGCCCAGCACTGGTGTGCGGCGTTATCGCTTACTTGATCGTGGTTTACTTAATCCGGGGCGATCTATCCACTCCCTCTGACCGCCTTGCGTCGACGATGTTGCAACTCGCAGGACGAGGCGTGACGGCAGTGGCCCTGATGTTCGCCAGTTTCGTGCTCGGGGGCACAGTATCTGTCTGGAAGCGATTTCCAAAGATCGGCGCTACGGCACCGTATGCGACCGCTGGGATGGTAACGGGCACCGGCTCACTCATCATTGCAATTTATGCCACTCTTGCGTCCCATACCCCTCGATCATTGGGCGTTATCGGCCTCGCTCCCCACGACGCGGATTATGCAACGTTGATCTTTTTCACCTATGCTGCGCTCGCTTTCGGTCTGGGCTGGGTGCGTAACAACAAGTGGTCCGTTGCCATCGCAAGTGTTTTGCTTCTCATGGCGTGGGAGCACGCATTCTTGGCAAATACCACTGTACTCCGTTTGGCTCCATTCATCGATCACATCTTCCGGCCGGCTGCCGCCGCGCTCGTCGCAAACAGTCTCTGCCTGTCGGTCACCGCAGCCGTGCACCATCGCTGGCTGTCCCTGAGAACGGAGTCAGGTGTGGCGTCGACGGGCGAGACTGCGGCGTGCGGAAATGTATCACGAATTGCCATCTCAATTTCGTTGTGGCGATTGTCGTTGGTGGCCATCGGCCTGGCCACATGTTGCGTCGTCGCACCCAGCATGCAAGGATTTCGATATCAATCGCTCTACTTGACCGTCCTGTCTCTTTCCTGGTTCATTATTGGCTGGGGAACGCGCAGAAAGTTGGCAACCGCGGGCATCCAGTGGTCCGTCTCGCTCGCCAGTGGCTATTATCTCGCTCACGCGGGGACGGGAACATGGTGGCGGTTGCCGGAAACCGGCGGATGGTTGTTCCTTTGGGCGACGTCGTTGCTCGCCGCGGCGTGGGTGCCCGTGTGGGTACTGACGCGGCGTCTACTTCTTCAGGCTACCCGGCGAACCGATGGTACCGGTACATGGCATGAATTGATTCAACCACACGCCTGGTCAACTGAGCGAATCTTGGCCCTGTCGACGGTCGCCGTGACCAGTATCCTTTCGATACACTACACCGTACACTTTGATGATTCTCCCGTATCCAACATTCAATTGTGGGTTCTATGGTTGGCGACACTATCGGCCACTGTTCTCTCATCGGGCCGGCGATGGAATGAACACTCCATTGCGGCGCTGACCGTCCTTTTCGGAACCATGCCACTGCTTGCCGGCGTCCCCTTTTCAAGTCAATGGACACTGCTGGGCGCGCTGGCATGGACGTTCGCCACGGCTACATTGTTCGGAGCGTTCGCCGAGTGGAATCGTTCCGCGATCGATAAACTGCTCTCCCGATTTGGAATTGCAGTCAATCCTTTCGACGACGATACCAGATGGGCTCTACGCGCAGCGATCGTCACTTTCACCTATGTCCCGGCCTTCGCACTCGTGATGATCAACATCGGTCGCCACGTCCCCTTACTTGCGACGATCACCTTAGCGCCGCCACTCCTCGAAAACAGATGGCTCGACGCGCTCTATTGGTCTGGTCCACTCTCCGTCGTTGGTGCATCAACATTGGGTCATGCGATACGTGGCACCAATTCACGCATGCTCTTCTTGGGAGGTGTTGTTTTTCAGATTTTTGCTTGTACGTTGAGCCTCATCGCTTTTCCACCCCCATCGGTCCCCTGGACCGGTGACGTACCAGTTCGATGCCTGCAGGTTGTTACGATAAGCAGTGCCATCTTCCTCTTGTTGTGGGTAGCATTATATCCATCGATGGTACGGCGACGCACGGCCGTCTCGCTCGACAGCAACATCGAATTAGCCGCACAGGATGACACCTTCTGGTTTTACACGCAGACGACTCTCGTGTTATCTTGCATCGTACTGCTGACACTTCTTTCATTTTCGGCTGTCCTCTTCCCTCGAATGATCGCTGCCAACGGGACGACTGCCAGCATGATAGTCCAGCTCTCGCATCCGGCGGGCTGGTGGGCCTGGGCGTTCACGGTCTTGGGTTTTCTCGTATCAGCCGGGCGACTGCCAAGCCGGGTCACGCTTCACCACTTTTTGTTTGTGGGACTCCAATGCATTGGATTGATTGCCAGTTTTCAGGCGTCGTCACCTTCATTGAGGATCGTCACGCTCTTGTGGGGAGTCGTCGCACTTGCATTGTGTTGCACCGCGCTCGCTTCCTTGCCCAAGCTGTCGACTAGTCGCAAGGACGATGTTTTCGAGCCAACAACATTTGGTCGGAATGCCAACATCTGGGTATACGTCCTTGGCGTGTTCGGCGTCGTGGTAGCGTTCCGGGCGGCGGTCGAAGGGGCAACGGAGACTTGCATCGCCAGCCATGCCGTTGGTGTGATTGCCATTGCGTTCTTCACTCATGGCATGTTAGGCAACCATCGTACGGCGTTGGCCTTGAGCTACGCCACGGGCGTCGTCGGGGGGTTGTTTGCGTGGTTGGGGTACAAGCTTGATCCATGGATTTCGCTGGTTGATCTCGAGCTAGGGGTGCTAAGTGCCATCGGAATCGCATGGTCCGTGTATCGAATCGTGATGGAACGGAGCGGTCGCGCTGCCGGCCGTGATGTCGGCTCTGTGCTAGACGCCTGGGTGGCCGGGTCCACGACAACGATCTTGTTGATGCGAAGTGTTCTCTTGTTTACAATCCACGGATTGTCGAAGGCATA
>JAGQPD010000149.1 GCA_020426865.1 Planctomycetales bacterium | reverse complement strand
TTCCTGGATGGTTCATTGCCGTCGTGTTATTCCTGCTGCTAAGTGCTACGCTACAAACGAGAAAACCACAGCCTGCCACCCGTTAACCCTCGACTATCGCCATGAACGACAAACCCCAACTGCTGCGTCGCGTCCTCCAAGCGATCTCCTGGATTGCCCTTGTTGGAACCGTCGGTCCGTCTTTAATGTACCTCGCGGACTTGATATCGCTGGGACAATCGCAACTGTATCTATTGATCGCGACGATTGCCTGGTTTGTGGCAACACCGTTTTGGATGGGACGCGACCCGCAACCCAAGTCAACGGCGTAGGGTTGTCGGCCCGCGCGTGACACGCCACCGAATCGCTCCCTCCCACCCTGGAATTCGGCCATGTTCATGTCTCCCTTGCGACACGCTTCCAATCGAATCACGGCCTGCGTTTTTTGCCTTGGCAGCGCGGTCGCGGTCGTCACAACGTCACAAGTCGCTGAGACAATGGCAGCTGAGGCAATCGCGGTTGATCCACTTGCATGGCCCGCCATCACCGCAGAAACGAAACCGTGGACGCGTTGGTGGTGGATGGGGAACAGTGTGTCTGAACAGGAGCTATCGCTGGCCATGGCCAGCTATTCCGACGCGGGCATCGGCGGGCTGGAGATTACGCCCATCTACGGCGTCCAAGGAGAAGAACAACGGTTTGTCGAGTATCTCTCGCCACGCTGGGTTGAACTGCTGACATTTACATTGGCCGAAGCCGACAAGCATGATCTGCTGGTCGACATGGCAACCGGAACCGGCTGGCCGTTTGGTGGACAATGGATCGACGCAGCTGACGCCTGCAAGTATCTCACGTTCCAGAAATATTCGCCGCGGAAAAACGCGCCAATCGATGGTCCTATCCGGATGCTCCAACGACCAATGGCACGTGCCGTCGGACGCCGGATTGCGATTGCGGATCTTGTGGAACCGATTCGCGAAAACAAGGATCTGCAAGGCCTGGCACTGGAACAAATTCGCTTTGAAAAGCCGATGCCGTTACAGGCACTCATTGCGACCGACGACCAGGGACACATTGTTGACTTGACCGACCGCGTCGCGGAGGACGGCAAGTTGGACTGGGTACCAGATTCCGACGCCTGGACGCTCGTAGCGGGCTTCCAGGGTTGGCACGGCAAGATGGTCGAACGCGCCGGTCCGGGGGGCGAGGGCAATGTAATCGATCATTTTTCCCAGGCAGCATTGGAGGCATACTTGTCGCGATTCGACGAGGCCTTTGCCACGAGCGATATCACATCATTGCGGGCGTTCTTCAACGACTCCTACGAAGTTGACGATGCATCAGGAAACGCCGATTGGACACCGGACTTCTTCGCACAATTTCAAAAACGCCGGCGTTACGACCTACGACACTATCTCCATCATCTGGCCGCCGAAGACGATTCGGACCCGATGAAATGGCGAGTCATGTGCGACTATCGGGAGACGGTTTCCGATCTGCTGCTGGATGAGTTTACCACACCATGGCGTCAGTGGGCGGCATCAAAGCAAGCCATCATTCGCAATCAGGCCCACGGCTCTCCGGCAAACATTCTGGATCTATATGCTGCCAGCGATATTCCCGAAACGGAAGGGACCGACGTCATTCAATTCATGACTGCTTCCTCGGCGGCACACGTAGCGGGCCACAGGCTGGCATCGGCCGAGGCTGCCACGTGGATGAATGAGCATTTTCGTGGCACTCTTGCGGAAACCAAGCAATCGGTAGATCGTTACTTCCTCGGTGGCGTCAATCATATTTGTTATCATGGCACGACCTATTCACCCACCACGGAGACATGGCCCGGCTGGCTCTTCTATGCCGCGGTGAACTACGCCCCCAGCAACTCGTTCTGGGAACATTTCCACCAGTTGAACGCGTATGTCGCCCGCTGCCAATCATTTCTTCAAGCCGATCAGCCTGACAATGACATTCTGCTCTATACACCCATCCACGATCTCTGGTCGGCACCTGGCCGGAAGACACTGCACCATTTTGATGGCAGTCTGAAAGACACCTCGGCGCGTCCCGTTGCCGAAACCCTATTGGCAGGCGGCCATGCTTTTGATTTCGTATCGGACAAGCAAATCCTCACGCTATCGGCCGATGCAGCGGCCATCACGGCCCCGTCGGGGGCCCGCTATCGCACGATCGTCGTGCCTGCAGCGAAGCTGATCCCGCTTGATACCTGGAACCACATAGTATTACTAGCCATGTCGGGTGCCAACGTTATTTTTTGCGATTCGTTGCCAGACGACGTGCCGGGAGTCTTCGAACTGCGAGAACGTCAGCATCGGCTCAAAGCATCGCAAAGCGGGCTGGCTTTTATCGACGATGGTCACGGAACTTCGGTGGCCAAAGTCGGGCGAGGCCAGCTAATTGTGACCGACAACGCATTGAGAGCACTGATAAGCTTGGGCATCGCAGCGGAATCGTTGGTTGCCAGACAATTGCAGTTTGCTCGCCGTCGACACGATCACGGACATACCTATTTCATCGTCAACTCGGCTAACACACCGTTCGATGATTGGGTAACGGTATCGCGTCCGGCGGCAGACGCCGTACTGTTCGACTGCATGCAACACACAACCGGACTTGCGGACACCAAGACCAATTCCGATGGGAGTATGAACATACGACTGCAACTGATGCCCAACGAGTCGGTCGTGATTCACACCTGGGATAAACCGCTCGCAGGCGCTCCGCGGCACCGCTACGATCAACTGCATTCCGTAGCCATTGCTTCATCGATCACCTTGCCTGGTCCCTGGCAACTGCAGTTCATAAAGGGAGGCCCGGCGTTGCCGCCGAGGCAATCGATCGACACATTGAGGTCATGGACCGATCTTGAAGTCGCTGGCGCCGCGGACTTTTCTGGCTTGGCAACGTACACGACGACGTTCGAACAGCCACCTGGTACTGCCGAGGCATGGTGGCTCGATCTGGGGACGGTTCACGAATCGGCCCGCGTCACGCTCAACGGTCACGAGGTGGGCACTTCGATCATCGCACCGCATCGTTTTCGCATCACCCGTGACATGCTTGTCGATGGCCCAAACACACTGGAAATTGAGGTCGCCAACTTGATGACCAATCGAATCATTGCATTGGATCGTACCGGCGTGAAATGGAAGAAATTCTATAACGTCAATTTCGCGGCCAAAGAACGTGGCAATCGCGGCCCCGATGGTTTGTTCTCGGCTACTCAATGGTCACCTCTCCCCTCGGGATTGCTGGGGCCCGTCCGTTTAATTCCGCTGGCGGCAATTGACACACACGTGTCTGACACGAGCTCGAGGCCCACGAAATCGACGTCGAAGTCCAAATCCCTGACTTTCGAAATCCGCGCCAACACGCGCCCACTTCCCGCGCAACACTTAATGTCGATTCGCCTACCCGCAAACTACGATCGCGATGCTGCGTATCGTGTCGTGCGAACTGATTCCGGTAGCGTGATCGATGCTCAAGTCAGTCACGTCAGCAACCAAGCCGATTCGAGCGAAACTCCGTCAACCGTCTATTGGCTTCTCGATGAGGCGATCGACCGATCGCAAGTCCGCAAGTATCGCTTGGAAAGCACCGACCAGGCAACCAGCTCTCACGTATTTTGCGAAGAGCGCAACGGCACGCTCCGTATCCGTAATGATGACCAGCCGGTGTTGGTGTATCACTGTGATATTGCGCCCGTGCCAGCCGACATTGACCCCGTGTTCGCTCGCAGCGGTTTCATTCACCCACTCTATTCGCCGGGGGGGCGCGTGTTGACCGATGATTATCCGCCCGACCATGCCCATCAACATGGTGTCTTCACGGCATGGGTCAACACAACCTACGATGGCAAGAAGGTCGACTTTTGGAATCAGAAGGACCGCACCGGAAACGTGCGACACGTTTCCGTGGACAACTTGGTTTCCGGGCCGGTGTTTGCTGAATTCACGGTGACGCTCGACCACGTGCAGCTGCAAGATGACAATCCGCCCAACACCATTCTAAAAGAGCAGTGGACGGTGCGGGCCTATCACAGGAGCGACCCGTTGGTCGTCGACCTCGAGTCCACACAAGTGTGCGTGGCTGAAAAACCATTGCAGTTGAACGAGTATGTTTACGGCGGCTTTGGCTTCCGCGGGCACCGTCAATGGGGAAAGGATCCATCCTTTGGATTCATGACCAGCCAGGGAAAGCATCGCACTGACGGAAACCACACGCGACCCAATTGGTTGATCACGCACGGCAACGTCGATGGCTCACCTGCGTACGTCGTCGCGATGGGACATCCGCAGAATTACCGATATCCTCAACCGGTAAGATTGCATCCATCGATGCCCTATTTTTCGCTGGCTCCCCCAGTGCTGGGACCCTTCCAATTGCAGCCGGGCGTGCCCTACGCTTCGCGATTTCGCTTGGTAACGTTCGACGGACCTCCCGACGAGATGGACGCCGAGAATGCTTGGCTTGAATACGCAATCCCGAA
>JAGQPD010000148.1 GCA_020426865.1 Planctomycetales bacterium | reverse complement strand
TTTGACGCACCCGATGCGGGCGAGGGTCAAACAACCCACCACTTCCGAGATGAAGTCAATGCCGTGCATGTTGCCGACCAGGGTGTCCGTTTCGACACGCCTTTGGCTGCCGGAACCGCCGCCCAGATCAGCGTGCTCGTCGGCGGAAGCGCCGGTATCTTGGATGCCTGGATTGACTTTGACAATAATGGGACCTTCGATCCGATCAACGAAAAGCTGAACTTTAATGAAGGCCCAGTAGTAACGACTGGCCTGCAGGCCCGCACGTTTACCGTTCCCGCGACAGCCGTAACGGGCCAACCCAGCAATGCACGATTCCGTCTCAGCACCGCCGGCGGGCTTTTGCCGACAGGCCAGGCTCAGGACGGCGAGGTCGAAGACTACTCGGTGTTTCTCGCCGAGCCAATCGACTTTGGAGATGCCCCCGCGTCATACGGCAGCGCTAGCCACGACATTATCGCGGGATTCCACCTAGGTTCGCTTGTTGACGTCGACACCGGAGATTGGCACGACGGCACCGACGACAACGGCAACGCGTCGGACGATGACCTGCAAGGCTTTGGCGATGACGACGATGGTGTTGTCCTCGGTGAATTGCGTTACGGGACCGAAGCGACCGTTACTGTCACCGCCTCCGCTCCCGGCTTGCTGCACGCATGGTTTGACTTCAACAACAACGGCATGTTCGATGTCGCCGAACAGGTATTTGCCGACACGCCGCTCGTCGCCGGTGCCAACGTACTGAACTTCAACATGCCTATTCAAGGCGGCGGTTTCGTAGGTGACTCCTACGCGCGTTTCCGGTTTACGCAAACGTTTACGGGCATTGGACCAACCGGTCCCATTTCCGAACGCGGTGAGGTTGAGGACTATAAGGTCGCCCTCAAAGACGCGCTTGACTTCGGTGATTTAGATGCCTCCTACGGAAATGCCAGCCACAGATACAGTGGCTTGACCATTGGGGCCACCTGGGACGCGGAATTGGCAACCCAAGCCTCCGCAATGGCTGACGGTGACGATACCGACACGGGAGTGGATCCGTACAATATTCCCGATGACGAAGACGGAGTCACGATCAACAACCTGGCAGGCGTGCTGGTCGCCGGCGGATCAGACGACAATCCCTTCAATCAGGTCAATGTGAATGCGAGTGGCGCTGGCGAGCTAAGCGCGTGGGTCGATTTCAACCACGACGGTGCTTTTGGTGCTGGCGAAAAGGTCCTTGACGCCGTTGCCGTCCCAGCCGGTACGACGTCACACACAATTACGGTCCCAACGTCTGCCACACTTGGCGGTACCGCGGTTCGCTTCCGATTGGTCGCGTCCGGTACCGGTTCCATTGGTGCGACCGGCGAAGTGAACAGCGGCGAAGTAGAGGACTACGTTTTCGAAGTTGTCGGTTTGGACTTCGGTGACCTCCCAGATGATAACAAGGGCACATCCGCCATTGGCCATGACGGCTTGCCAGACTACCCGGTTAGGCGAACCAACGATGTGACCTTCCCAACTGCTTTTGGTCCCGCGCACTTCGTGCCAGCCATTCCGAAACTGTTCCTCGGGAATTCCGTTACACTCGAAAACGACGGGCAACCAAGTTCCAATGCCGACCAAGACGTTGGTGATGACGGCGTAGATTTCGATTTCATTGCAAATTCGAACGTCACGCCAATTGTTTACGGTCGTATGGACAACAAAGTGGAAGTCACAGTTACCGACGTGGATTTGGCCGGTGCCAATCTCGACGGTTGGATTGACTTCAACAAGAACGGAGTCTTCACTGACCCCGGAGAGCAGATCTTTGCCAGTGTTAGTGTAACGAACGGGTCCAACGTGTTAACTTACACGGTTCCCAATTGGGCGTCTGGCCTGATAATTGGTGATACGTTCGCTCGGTTCCGCCTGAGCACAGCTGGAGGCCTTCCATCGGAGGTAGGCACAGGTGATGCAACAAGCTACGCCTACGATGGTGAAATCGAGGATTACAAGGTATTCGTCTACGGTGCCGACTATGGCGATGCACACGACGTTGCAGGCAAATACGCTACACTCATCGCCAGCAACGGTGCGGGACACTTGGTCGACGACGGCAGTTCGAACGACGGAATTGGTGAAGCCAATCATACACTTCTTCTCGGCGATCCAACTTTGAATGCCGGACGAGTCGATGTGGAAGCAAATGGCCAACCTTCGCCCTTTGACACGGCTACACTGGACGACTCGACCGGGCCGGCTGCCGATGACGAAGACGGCGTGGTGTTCAACACGCCTCTCGCTGCCGGCCAGCCCATGAAGATTACCGTTT
>JAGQPD010000147.1 GCA_020426865.1 Planctomycetales bacterium | reverse complement strand
ACCCGACAGCTCTTCCGGCTTGACGCCGCGTCGATAGCCTTCGAAGTTAAACGTAACGGGATGATAGGGGCCTACAAATCCGATTTCGCCATCCGGCTCGATCGAGTCCTCCATGCCGAGCGCCCAGAGGCACGCGTTGACAACCATTCGGCGGAAACCGTCGTTGAGGATATCTTCCGAAGCGCCGTGCGTCGAGCAGAAAACTCGTCCTTCGTTGCCGGCGTCGCCGTGATAATTCCGGACCCAAGCGGCCGGCATCAATTCCTTACCGTCCACCGGCGGGCCGTCAGGAGTCATCCCCTTGATCACTTGCGACTTTGCCAACACCACGCTCCCTTCGATCGGGTGAGCTTCATAGGCGCCCGATTGTACCCACACGTCCTTGACGCCCCGCAACACCGGATGGCTTGCCTGGTCGCTCTCCATAATAAATCGCGCACTAGTCGTGTGATTCCCACCGTAATGAGCAACCCACGTTTCGCCCAGGATTTGTCGGCCGAAACCTAGTTTGAAATCATCACCCGAGAATCGATACGAGTACTTCGCGTACGTGCGATCGGCTGGCATGTTGAAGGCATGCGTCGACGTGCGCAAACCAACGACCGGTTTTCCCTGGCGAATGTAGGTGTCGAAGTGCTTCATTTCGTTATCAGGAAAATCTTGGAACCGCAGAAAAACGACCGCCAAATCGGCCGAGTCCAACGCTTCCATTCCTCGAATGTACGAACTGCCCGGTTCAATCTCGCCTGATTCCTTGTTCACCGTGAAAAGCACCGTGCAGGTGAAGCCGTAGTGTTTGGCCAAGATCCGCCCCAGCGCCGGTAGAGACTCCTCGGACCGATATTCGTGATCCCCCGCCAACATCACGATATGTTTTCCGGCACCCGGCCCTGATTCGCCCTTGTAGACCACCCCCGTCGGATCGGCGGCATCCGCACGCGATGTGACGGAAGCGGCGAGAATCGCAAGTAGTGGGGCCAAAAAGATTACAAAAAAAATCGAGTGACGCATTGATGTGATTTTGTGTGGCATGATTGGCTCCTATCCGGCAGTTGCGGCGCCTTTTGCTAATCTGGTGGTTGAACGAGTACGAATAGAGCTTTATCGGATATTTGATGTTGATAATCAACTACTAATCAACCACCTGCCAACGAAATCACGACTTCCGTCAGTGCGTCGACGACTTGGGTCATGCGTTGGAAATCGAGTTTATCGGCGGTGTCCGTTGAACGATGGTAGTGTGGGTACCGGAACGGAGCTGTGTCGGTAATCATCACGCCCTGATACCCCTCCTGCCAGAACGACCACTGATCCGACCACCCGACTCCGGGAATGACACTTGGCAAGGCCCCTCCTTGGCTGGGAACGTCGGCATGATCACGGAAATGCCCCACGACTCGGTGAACTCGTGCCGAACAACGCTGTAGCCTGCGTCGACAAACCGTGATTCGACGAAGTCACGCGCTTCCATCAATTGCGGATAGCTTTCCGTGAGATTGCGAGTACCAATCTTTTCGGAAAGATAGATCACGTCTTCTTCGATGCGATCGCGCGTTGCGACTTGATCGTTTGCCAAATCGGGCGAATCGCCAGTGAAAGAGCGTCCCGGTACGCGGATCATCGAAAGCCAGGCAGTGAACCCGAACCAGAACAGAATCAGAATGATCCGTGCTCCGCGTCGATTTGACAAAGACCAGTTTGTTCGTCGGTGGACGAGCCATAGTGACACGAAAGCGGCGACGACACATCCGAGAACAACGACGCTAAACGGCATGGAGCGACTCACTCCGACTGCTATAGTCGCGGCTTGGGCGGTTTCTGGGGAGACGCGCCTGCGGGTATGCCGTGCACATTGACCTTGCGTTTGAAAACTTGTTTTCCGCTAGTGATGTACAATGTGTCCAGTTCCGGTCCACCAAATACGACGTTGGTCATCGGGCCGTTGCCGGGATCGGGCATGATGAATTGCACTCGTCCCGGCTGATCGCACACTTGCAGTCCGATGCGAGTCGCAACGTACAGCCGCCCGTCGGTGTCGACCGTCATACCATCGGCACCGCTTTCGGTTTGCCCGAAGGGAAGATGCAAGTGGAAAAACGGTTGTTTGTATTTTAGGGTTCCGTCCGCCTGGCACTGAAATGAGTATACAAACTGGCCGCGAGAATCAGCCACATATAGTAGCGAATGGTCCGGAGAGTGAATGACGCCATTGGCGAATTGGATTCCCTCGTCCACGACGGTTGTTTTCCCATCGCCGGCCACATGGACAACATGACGCGATTGTGGTGCCGTGATGTATACGCCGTGCGCCCCCCACGCCAAGTCGTTTCCGGCGATGCCTTCGGCAAGCACCGACTTCGTGCCGTCAGGGGCATAGGCGACGATTTGCTTGGTTTCGCCGGCACAGCCCCACAATCGCCCGTGGTCGTCGAACATCAGGCCGCTCACGCGGCCCGTTTGTTCGGCAAACACGGTGACCTGATCATCCAAACCGACTTTTAGAATTCGGCTGCTGGGGATATCGACAAAAAAGACTTCGCCTTTGCTATTGACGGCGGGTCCTTCGGTAAACTGATAACCGTCGCCAATTAGTTGCCAATCCTGTCCGTCGATCAATAGATCGGTGCGGCGTTCCTTGGCGCGTCCCGTCCGAATCGGCTCGGGGTAATCTCGCCACAGCCATCGCAGCGCATCGGCCATAACGGCCGCGGCATGCTTGCCATCGTGGCCACCGTCGCCCCAAGCGTGGTTGACATCGTAGCCGGCCCACTGGAGCGCGGCGAGCATATCCTGGTTGGCAACCCACCAGCTCCCCCCGTAAATGTTGAGGTCATTGCTGCCGTCTTCAAGAAGCACTCGCAACGGTTTGGGTTCGGTCTTACGAACCAGCACGGGAAACTCGTTACCGCCTCGCAGACCGACGTAAGTGCCGATCGTACTGAGTACACGACGGAATTCGTTCGGGCGTTCCCAAGCCACATTGAATGCGCAAATCGCTCCTGAACTGGCGCCGGCGATCGCACGATCATTGGGGTTATTGCTCAAGCGATAGTTTTTGCTCACTTCGGGCAGAATTTCTTCCAGCAAGAAACGTGCGTAGCGGTCGCCGAGCGAATCGTATTCGAAACTTCGGTTGAAGCGTGGCTGTGCGTTTTCGCTGGGAGCGGGGACGACACCCGGATCGATAAAGACGCCGATGGTGACCGGCATTTCCTTTGTGGCGATCAGCTGGTCCATGGTTTTTGTCAGGCCCCAATCCTTTGCCCGCCCTAATCCGTCTTGCACGACCATCACGCAGGCATCGCGAGTGCCGTCGTACTGGGTGGGAACGTAAAGCCAATAGTTTCGTTCCGTACCCGGGAAAATTGTGCTGCGCCAGACGAACGGTCCCAAAGTCTTCCCCTCGGGAATAGCCTGAGCCCACAAGCTTGTTGTGGTCAACAGCGGGAGGAGCAGCGACAATAGCAGCGACAATCGTAAACGAGTTAACATCTCGCGAGATTCCTCGGGTAGTATAAATTGATCAGATCCGGCGAAGCGGACGCAACAGGCCGACTATGCTGACCAGGCTGAGCAACACGAGTGCGGATGAACTCTCGGGTACGGACACAGCCAGGTCGATCGACGCGCCAAAGTTGTCTTTCCAGATCGTATAATCTGCTGCGTCAATGACACCGTTGCCATTGCCGTCGGCAGCCAACTCTGTGACCGATCCGAATGAGTCCTTCCACACGGTATAGTCTGCGGCATCGACCGCACTGTTGCCGTTGTAGTCTCCCAATCGTCCCTCGACGTACTCGACGCCACCTTCAAGCAGCGTACCGTCCACGGTCGCGAAATGAAAGGTGACGTCACGAGCACCTGCGGATTGAAATAATCGCCCAAGTGAGATCTGCGTCTGCTGGTCCAGCGTCGAGCTTCCGAACAAGAACGCTTCGCTTACAACGCTGGCCGAATTGTTCGCTGCGGCATCCCAACCTTCGAGCAAGCTGTCGCCAGCCACAGAGCCGGCGTCATCGCCATCGACGGCATCCACGTTTTGTTGATCCAAACTCGACCATTGTGCCGGATTCAACGAACCGCTTGAACTGCGAATCTCGTAATAGTTGATATCAAATGGCACGACGCTTGGATTACGCAGCAGCACCGCACCCGTAGCGGCGTTGATGGTTAAAGTGGGACGATCTTGTAGAGATTCCGTTGCGAAGCGGATCTCCCCTAACCCGATACGGTCGCCACCGCCGGAAACGCCAAAGCCGTCTGGGTCACCAAAATGGTTGTCGACCAGCTGCAATTCAGCATACCGAAAGCTGCCTCCGCCGCCGACACTGGCCGATTGCATTCCGTTAATCGCGCCAGCTCCGATGACCGGTTCTAATGTTACTGTGGAAACGGGGCCGGCGAACAAGCCGCTGCCCTGTGCTTCGGTGTTGAACCTAAGTTCGATCGTACGAGCGTGGTTGCCAACGTTCGAGTTGTTACCACCATTGTTCTCATATTGCCAGAAAAGGGCACTGCGGATGGGTGTGTCACCCCCTCCCGTAAGATCGAAGACGACCGAGGCGGGACCGTTGGCGGCAAAGTACTCTGGAAAAGCTGCAACACTGACGTACGAGTCTTGAAAGCTTCCGCCGAAGGTGTGCGTTACATTCAATGCAGCCGTCAACGGATCACCGGTATTCAGTGGGGCGCTTAGTCCCGCGCCGTTGACCATGTCTTGCGAATTCGCGCCAATTCCGACATCGGTATTCAGATCCTCGGAGACAATCGTGGGCGCGATGATGCCGCCATGCGCACGAGCAGCGGCGGCCAGGAAGACGACCCATGTACCACAACGAATCCATAGGTTTCGCATACCGAAACTAAATCCTCATTTGATGGCATGATCGCCGCAGGAGCAGGGCGCGTTTCTGCAACGCGACCTATCCCGGTAGCCGTTATACGGGGAGGCTACCCAACGCGAGCGGCGGCTCGTCGGCGTGCGCCGAGTAGCAACGACGCTACAACGAGCAACGCGAGACTATTGGGTTCGGGGACGCTATTCAGCAGGGCAAAGTCGAGACCCTCGCCTGTTGCCGCTACCAAACCATTGTGCAGGATAAAGGCGTCGGACAGGTCGATGATACCATCGAAATTCAAATCACCGTCCTGTCGGCTATTCCAGTCTCCAACCTGAACACCACCGACGCGGAATACCGAATCGTAATTCGCAACGAACGCCGTGACATCACTGGCGTTAACCGCACCGTCCAAATTTACGTCCGCCAGATCGGTCACCCCCAACCGATTGAGTTCGGCAGCAATCCAGGCATTATCCTCGCCAAGGTTTAATACTCCCCAGTTCTGACCGTTGGGCCCAACGCCACCATTGTTCTGGCTACTGTTATCTCCCCAGATAAAAATTCGCAGGTCATCCAGCACACCGGAGTAGAAGTCGGCATCGTCGGTTAGATTGGCCCCCACGGTCAGTGCCGTGTCTTGTGGATCGTAGAAGGTATTTCGCGCGGCTACCGCTTCGCCATTGATCAAGAGGGTACCGCCGAGGGCCGAGCTGCCAGTGACGAGATCATCGGTGCCACCGAGCGCCATCACGTGAGTCCATTGGTCGAAATTGACGGGCACCCCTGTATCGATCGCTCCGGCGTCGTATGCGAACCCCCACGTATTGTTGGCGGTGATATAGACACCGTGTTGGTTGGTGTCGCGAACGAGGTCCTGCCGGACTCCTTGCACACTTCCATTGGGTTTTGCCCAGAACTCCATACCACGCCCAAAAATGCCTTCGTAATTCAGCGGATAATTCAACAAGGGGAAAAAGGTCCCATTGTCCCACATTTGTGACGGAGCATTCACGCTCGTCGGCGTCGACAGCGATTCATTGCCGCTGAAGGAAATGCCGAGCGAACCAGCGGCTGCTCCTGGGCGATCGCTGACGTTAACATAGGATGCAGCTCCATTGACATTCAAGTCCACAAACGCGCCCGTCGGACCCTGGCTATCGAGCGTTTTACCTGGCGCGACATTTCCCGCACCGGAACCGGCGACGATACCGCTGCTCGCGCCCTCATCGGCGTCATCACCGAAGAGATACAGTCGCTCGTTCGTCGTTGCTGCCAAGCTGACCGTCGCGACGAAGGTAGTCATTGCGACAGCAACGGTGGCAGCGGATGTTAATCGTCGTCGTTCGGAAATACAACCGCGACGAGAGTTGGATAGGGCGGTCATGTCCTTACTCCTACGTACACTTTTCCCACGGAGCAATCCGCAGATCAAGACAACTCCCCAACCAATCACGGTGCCTGCGGCTGGTTCGGGAACGGAAGCGATGGACGTGGCGGCAGCGGTATTGCCGAAATTGTCTTTCCATACGGTGTAATCCGCGGCGTCGATCGTGCCGTTACCGTTTCCGTCAGCATCCAGATTCGATGTGGAACCAAAGTTATCTTTCCAGATCGTGTAGTCCGCGGCGTCAACGACACCGTTCTTGTTGTAGTCACCATCGAGGATGCCGCCAGCGATACAACCTGCGCAATACTCGATGGGCCCGTTGATGATCGAACCATCGGTAAGGCGATAGCTGAACAGCAGATCTTGGAGGTTCTTTGTCTGATCGTAGGCTGTCCCGAGGCCAATTTTTGTGGCGGAACTTAGCGCCGAGCTACCGGTGAGAAACGCTTCACCGAGGAATTCGGCTCGAGGTGTCCCCAATTCTTCCCAGCCGTTGCCCGTGCCGCTGGCACCAGTTCCTTCGTAGTCCTGATCCTGAAGACTATTCCAACCTGTCGGCCGCAGTGAACCGCCCTGGCTGAGGATTTCGTATTGATCCACATCCAACACGGTGCTGGTATTATTGACCAGTTCAACACCGCCCGTTGTCGTATCGACTCGCAAACCCAATCGGACGACTTCGAAGTTATCGACGCCGTTATCGCGGATATTCGCAATTTCGGCCGGCGTTAAAACGCCTTGGAAGACGGCAACATCATCGATCGAGCCGTTGAAATAGAAATTCAGACCGTCATCTTGACCGGAACCGATGTGCAGATTTTCGCTTTCGACGGTGCCGTTGACGCTGTATCCCTGGGTTGTCACCTGTCCCGCCAGGACACCGTTAACGTAATACGATTTAGTGCCGCTTACACGATCAAACGACGCAGCCAAGTGTGTCCACGTATTTGTTACAGAAGCTCCACCTCCGAGCACTGCCCAACCAGGATCCCCATCCCCCGTCCAGAATTGCCAGTTGCCGTTGGGATCGTTGTAGAGAATATACCCATGCGTGCTGACGCCTCCTTGGAAATCATCGCGACTGGTGATGGGCGAGTTATAACCACTGGTGGCAGTAGGGTTGGCCCACACGGAAACCGTAAAGCTGTCGGGATTCAGCGCGGATGAGAATGGAACCTCAATCGAGCTTGTCGTGCCATTGAAATTGGCCGACAGTCCCGTGTTGCCGTTGGCGCCGGGGCCACCGAAGGCAACATCGAGAGGTATTCCGTTGTGTCCGCCAACGACATCATTCGCGTTGGCATCCAACGGCCAATGGGCGACCAGCGACGGGGTTTGCGCATGGACGACATCGGTTGCGGCAAATAGCATGATGGTCGCGATCACCGCGGGACCAAGCCGTGTCGGCCGCCGAAGCGAGCGTACCAGTACGATGGGCAGACCCAGCAGGCACATTGTGAGTGCCGAGGATGGTTCTGGAACGGACGAGAGCATGGCCTGAAACGCTCCCGCGCCATTGGCAGCATCGTAAATATTCTTGAATTCAGCAAAATCAGCCGCGTTGTTAATGCCGTCTCCATTGAGATCGCCGTGCAAATATGCTTCCACCTGCGATTGGCCCGTGAGATCTTCGCGATAGCCCGCACGATAGATTTGCCAATCGAGCGAATTGATCGAACCGTTGCCATCGAAATCACCACTGGCAACTTCGTCACCGGTGAAAAGGACTGGTATTTCGACTCGCGAACCGTCGTCCAAAAGCAACTCAAAGGTCACATCTTCAAACGGAGTCCGATGCCAGACGCTTCCCAGTGAGATCGACTGGCCAACGCTGAGGGTACCACCATTGCCACCCGCAAGTTCCGCCTCTGCTAACAACGTGTCACTGGTCGGGCTGGAGAGGACTGTCCATGCATCGTCGCTGTCAACCGATCCGTTGCCACCGTTGGCGGGAGCATCGTAGTGTCCAGCGATCGTGGTGTATTGCGACTTGTCAAAGCCACCGACATTTGATCGGGCAGAATAGCCAAGAATCTGTCTCACCGTTGGAGTGTTGTTGGCAATTACCATAGCGCCCGTATTGCGGTCGATCTGGACGACTAGCGTCGCACTGAGTTCGTCGGAAGCAAAACGAATCTCGCCCAACCCAACGCGATCGCCGCCGCCGGTGATCCCAAAGCCGTCGGGGTCGTTAAAGTGATTGTCCGTAATGATCATCTCCACGTATCGATAGGACTGGCCGCCACCCGCCGCAAACGGCTGGGCACCGTTAATCGCACCCGTTCCCACCACCGGTTTCATGATCAATTCCGTAACAGGACCGGCGAAGCTCGCCGCACCCTGCGAGTCGGTATTAAAACGTAACTCGATATTGCGAGCATGATTGCCCACACTGGTATTGTTACCGCCATTGTTCTGGTACTGCCAAAGCAACACGGAATTGACGATCGTGTCGCCGCCGCCGGTGAGGTCAAACACGGCAGATACCGGTCCGTTGGTTCCGAAGTAGTCGCCGGCAGTAGAAACGCTTACATACGATTCGGCAAAGCCGCCACCATATGCGTGTGTTGCGCCCAACGCGGTTGTAAAATCGCTGCCCGTGGGCAATGCCACCGAAAGTCCTTGGCCGTTAACCATTGCGTTCTCGTCATCACCAATACCGACATCGGTGTTGAGGTTCGACGAAAAAATCGTGGGTTGCACGACTGCCGCGTGTACCGGTGTTGCGCTAACAAGTGTCACAGTAACGAACGCTAACACAAGAAAATGGCTAGAGCGTGACATGGCGGGAATCCTAGTGGGAGGGAAGCGATGGTCGTAAACCAAACCGAAAACTCGATTCGTCAAACCCCAGGAGAACAATCGCTTATTAGGGGTTTGACTTTTATAAATCGACACATATCCGTCGCGGCGGGCTGGTGAGCCACTATCTTGTCGGGCAACCGCTTTGTGACCTGGTGCTCCATGCAAATTGGCATTATCCGATTAACGCCGCTTGCGGATGGCCAGTATTGCCAGCGACGCCAAGTACACCAAAAACACGCTCGCCGGTTCGGGGACTGCTTCACGAGCGAAACGGATTTCGCCAACGCCGATTCGGTCGCCACCGCCAGTCACATCCGGTGATTCGAAGTGATTGTCAGTAATCGTCATCTGAACGTAGCGGTAGGAATTGCCACCTCCCACGGCGAACGCTTGCGCACCGTTGGGGACCGTTCCGGTATTGCCGGGATCAAGGACCGGCGCCATTTCGATCGTCGTCACCGCGCCGCCAAAGGAGGCGGAACCCTCGGCGTCGGTGTTGAATTGCAGTTCAATCGTCTTGGCGTGGTTGCCTACGTTGGTTCCGTTGCCACCGTTGTTCTCGTACTGCCAAAGAATGACCGACCCCACCTCGACGTCAGCACCCAAGTCCAAGACAGCCGAAACGGGCCCGTTCGCCGCGAAATAATCCGGCGGAGCTCCCACGGAGACATAGGAGTCTATGAAGGAACCGCCGAACGCATGCGTCGTTGCCATCGCTGCCGCAACCGTCGAACCTGTCGGCAGCGTGTCTCCAATCAGGCCATTTCCATTGACCATATTCACTTCGTTGGCACCAATGCCGGTGTCCGTGTTCAGATTCGCCGTCACGATCGTCGGTTGGTATATCTGGCCGGTCGCTTGAGGTGCAATCGAGACTACCGCCATGGGTAATGCTATCAAAGCGAAAGCCGACGGCCCTCGCCAACTTCGGACAATACTCATCATTAGTCGCTCCTGTCAAAGCCCATCAATGTCATCAAGCAAAAATAAAAACGTCAGGTCTGTGAAACGACTACATGATATCTTCGCGATCGATCCGGATCCATAGTCGGCGGCGCGCTAAAAAAAATAGTTTGGGGGCCTTTTTTCTGACGCGATCGAGAGCGGCAATCGTAGTGCCGATCGAGGCACACTACGACGGTGCAATGGTGCCCCCGTACGGTACCGCGTTGTGCGGAATTGGCACAGTCGCGAGCCATGGCGGGGCAGCCCACCGCAGTATTAGTTGACGCAAGCTCATTGGCTTGGGACAATCCATTCGAGTTCTTCTGCCGTTCCCAAGAAATATAAGTATACATATGTATAGTATTTGCCGGTGGGTCGAGGTATTGCGTCGCGATTTGTCGTGCCGCGTCGGTGTGACAATCGTGTGGCGCGCGGTATGGGCGACATCCGTGGCGACGTGGATGTTGGGATCGCCGCCGCCCACGATAGCTCAGGTTCAGGTTGGTGCGGGGAACCTGGTGGTTCGCTTGCAGGAATTTGCCTCGGGATTGGGAGGAGCCGTGCACATATCGCCGACCGATGTTGTGCCCTTGGGAGACGGGAGCGGTCGGATGGCAGTCTCGACGATCAACGGCGTGGTTCGGCTGCTGGATAACAGTGGCAGTTTTTTGGATACGGTGGCTGCTCCATATCTGGACGCACGGAGCGAGCCGGATCGTTTCATTCCGGGCAATTTTCCCTTCGGAATGACGGGCATAGCTTTTCACCCCGATTTTGCCGATCCCTCAGCTGCTGGATACGGCAGGTTGTACACGATTATCACCGAGCGGCACCAAGATGCGGGCAACCCGAACCTGCCGGATCTGTTTGACGGACTGCCAACATCCGGTGGCGCTCATCAAGACGTATTGGTGGAATGGTCGACCACGGATCCAGTGGCCGACAATCCCGCGTGGACTCGGCGGACGGTATTACGGATGGAACAACCGCATGAAAACCACAACGTCACTGATCTGGCGTTTGGTCCGGATGGCCTGTTGTATTTGGCCTCGGGGGACGGCGGTAACCCGGGGCGGTTCACGGCACCGCAGGATGTTACCACGTATATCGGAAAGATGTTGCGCATTGATCCGCTCAGTCCAGTGGCGACTGGTACACGATCGACCGGCGGTAGTTTCATCAACAGTGGCAACGGCCAGTATCGGATCCCGACAACGAATCCAGGGGTGGGAATCCCGATTGAAGTGGAAGAAGTCTACGCGTACGGCTTACGAAGCCCCTATCGGTTTAATTTCGACCGCCAAACGGGGGCACTTCTTTTGGGTGACGTCGGTGAAGGAACGCGCGAAGAGGTCAGTATCATCCAATTGGATGGCAATTACGGTTGGGGGAGGTTTGAGGGGACATTTGAGCGAGATCCGAGTATCGTGTTGGCCGATGGTACGACGCACACACCGCCGATTTTTGAGTATGGTCGCAGTGATGGCGAGACGGTGGTGGGAGGGTTTATCTATCGTGGTGCGGCGATACCCGAGCTGCAGGGGAAGTACGTGTTTGC
The DNA here is from genome assembly GCA_020426865.1 of Planctomycetales bacterium. Classification (GTDB taxonomy): domain Bacteria; phylum Planctomycetota; class Planctomycetia; order Pirellulales; family Pirellulaceae; genus JAGQPD01. The sequence goes on along the minus strand of JAGQPD010000147.1, from coordinate 5,836 downwards.
CGACTTTGGCCGCCAGGTTGCCGCGGGGCAGGTTCCCACACCCGCACGTCTCTTCTATGGCGATATGCAGACTGGGGAGATTTTTGAATTCAACATCGATCGCTTGGGTGAACCGTTGGTGGAAGTCAACGGTGCTCAGGTGGTCAGCCGTCAGTTCCTATTAAGCATCGGCGAGGATGACTCGGGCGAGTTATATTTAGTGGTGGGCGACGATCCACAGTTTCCGCGAGCGCTCGAGCCGGATGGGCGGATTTTGCGCATTCTCGCGGGGTCGGATTTGGTCTTTGGGGACCTCAACGACGACGAAATGGTTGACATGCTGGACTGGCAGAACGTTCTTGAGGGGTTGAACGCCGACCTTTCGGGACTAACGTTGGAAGAGTCGTATCGCTTAGGCGACTTGAATGGCGATCACAGGACGAATTACGACGACATAAAGCTCTTCCGGACGGCTTGGTTCGACGCCAATGGGGCGTCGTTCGCTGTGCCTGAGCCAACGTTGGGACTCATGGCATGGGCAACATTGTATGTTCTTGCAGGCAAGGGGCGGCGGTTAGTTTACTCGAACGTCGAAGGGGATATACGCCATGACACGAATCGTTCATGCGTTTTTGATGGTCCAGAAGAGTAGAATACCGGCCTCGGTAAGCGACATATATGCCTTGCGTCTGCCGGGCAATAACCGCCGCGCATTCACGCTGGTGGAATTGCTGGTTGTGATCGCTATCATTGGCATGCTAGTGGCTTTATTGCTACCGGCGGTGAACGCGGCTCGCGAAGCAGCTCGACGCACTCAGTGTATGAACAACATTCGCCAACTGATCTTGGCCGTGCACAACCACGAAAGTGCCAAGGGTGTGATGCCAGGTGGTTCGCTGGGGACATTTACCGTTACCGCGCCGTATTATTCCCCGCATGCCCAGTTGTTGCCATATTTCGAGGAAGCAATTCTGCACGACTCAATCCGATTCGAAGAATCCCCTTGGTCGAATCACAATTACGCCCTCGCGCGCAACCAACCATCGGCACTATTGTGTCCCAGCGACCCGCAGCAGGGACTGACGAGCGACATGGGTTGGACCAACTATCACGGCAATGCCGGCTCGTGGGTATACATCAATCGGGAATGGGACGGGGTGTTTGGACCTCCGGGAGACTTGCCTAGCCCTGGTAACACAAGCATCGCGGAAGGGCTACCGGCATTAAAATTCAGCAAGATCAAGGACGGCCTCAGTAAGACGGCGTGCTTTGCGGAAGTAACCAATGGCTATGGCGAGGATCAGACTGGGAGCTTCAAGGATCCCAAAGTCGATTGCTTTGAATTCCGGCAAACGTTGCCGCGGGATATCGTTGCAGCGCGAAACGCCATGTTGTCCGCCAGCTGGGAAACGGCACCGGTACCCTGGAGCGGGACATGGCGGTGGCGTGGATATCCGTGGCATGAAGGGACGGTCTGGCGAAATTGGTACAATCACGCCTTGCCACCGGGTTCCGTCTGCTGGCGACCGTCAACCGGGATAACCGGGGGCGAAAATGCCATGTGGTGGAATATCGTTTCACCCGCGTCCAGCCATCATTCCGGTGGCGTCGTCAACGTGGCAATGTGCGACGGTAGCCTGAGTACGGTTACCAACGATATCGATCCCGATGTTTGGGTCAACACGGGGACTCGCAATGGTTGGCCCGCCATGCTCACCAGTGGCGGAACGACGCGATAACACGCCCACGTTTCCACATCAATGTTTGCAGACGTTTTCGAGACATAAAAGCCATGCACTTCACGACATTCATTACATCTTCTTGGCGACGCTTGGCCGTCGTAGCGTGTGCCGTTTGCCTGTTGCTGTCTGCGACGGGCTGCCAAAAGAAGGTGGAAAAAACCCAGGATCCGGCGGAAGTCGAACAGATGCGTCTGGAACACCAGCGGACGATGCAACGTGAAATGGAAGGTTCGCCCTATGCTAACAAGCAGCGGTAAGTCGCAAGTCTCCCGATAGGTCCGCCGGGGCGAGCCGGGTGGACAGGCCGGGTGGACAGGCCGGCGGGTCTATTATCAAATAATAGGCCAGTTCGTTTCGTGGCCGCAAGTAACCTACAAGCATGCATCAGCTGACCGGTTCGATCGTCAAGTATCCGGCGCGCGCGTCGTTCGGATGGTATTCGGCGCTTATCCTCTTGGGGGCGTTCGTGTTGCGCTCCCCGGTGTGCCATGGCGACCCGGAACGGGGCGTCTCCTTTCTGGATGCGCTATTCACTTCGACTAGTGCTGCGTGCGTAACTGGTCTGGCGGTGCGAAGCACGGAACATGATTTCTCGTTTTTTGGCCAAGTCGTGATTCTAGCGCTGATCCAGCTGGGAGGGATTGGCATCATGACTGTCACGACCTTTTTCGTCTTTCGCTTCGGCGGGCGGCAAGGCTTGCGCGCTCGATTGGTCCTTGCGGAAACTCTGGGGGCCGACGGCAAAACCAACCTCGGATGGATTTTGTCCCACGTTATCCGCTTGACGCTGCTGATCGAGGGTGCCGGTTTCATCGTGCTGTTCTTGCGAAACCTGGTGGACCAACCGGTATTGCCAGCGGCGTGGCACGCCTTGTTTCACTCGGTTAGCGCATTCTGCAACGCCGGATTCGCTTTGCATGACGACAGCTTGTCGGGCTATGCCGGCGACGTCGTAGTCAACGTCGTGATTGGCGTGCTGATTGTGCTCGGTGGAATTGGATTCCCCATCATCCTCGACGTGATGCGCAATTGGAAATTGCCGTTCCGGGAGTGGTGGGATCATTACACGTTGCACACTAAGTTGATGTTGATCGGTACAACATCGCTGCTTGTGCTCGGTTGCGTCGCCTTCTTGATCCTCGAATGGGACGGGATTCTCGCGCCACTTCCGCTCTGGCAACGGCCGATAGTGGCGATGTTTCATTCGATCAGTTGTCGTACCGCCGGCTTTAATACGGTCGAGATTGGCGAGCTGACCAACGCCATGTTGTTTGTCAGTATCATCCTGATGGCGATTGGTGCTGGGCCGTGTTCCACGGCCGGAGGATTCAAGGTATCGACGATCATGGTTCTGGTGTTGCAGGCGTGGGCAACGTTTCGTGGCAAGACGAGTCTGAATCTCTTTCGACGCACGATTCCACAGGCGACGGTCGATCGAGCCATCGCCACGGCGATGTTGTTCGGTGTGGTGGCGATCGTGGCGCTCACGTCACTGTTGGTGATTGAGCAGTCCGGGAAGATCGAGGAATCGACACGAGCCGAGTTTCTCGAGGGGCTGTTCGAAGTCGTATCGGCTCTAGGGACCGTGGGATTGTCGACCGGAATTACCAGTAAACTGGGTGTGGTCGGTCGATTGATCTTGATTCTACTGATGTTCCTGGGACGGCTCGGCCCGATTTCGGTATTCGTAGCCCTCTCGCGAGGAGCGGCGACAAGCCCCATAATGTACCCAGACGAAGAACCGATGGTCGGTTGATTGCTTGTGTTGGCCCGAATGACTTCCCATGGCTCCCGCGAAGAATTTTATCGTAATTGGTTTGGGCACGTTTGGGGCCGCGTTGGCGCGACGGTTGAGCCGGAATGGGTGCCGAGTCACTGGCATTGATCATTCGCGCGAGCGGGTCGAAGAGCTGAAGAATGATCTTTACGAAGCGATCATCGCGGATGCCACGGAACGGGATATTCTCGAACAATTGCCGCTGAAGGAAACCAATGCGGTGATCATTAGCATGGGTGAGGATATCACGCGATCGCTGCTCGCAACGCTGCACGTCAAGGAGCTGGGAGCCAAGCAGATCATCGTCAAAGGGGTCACGGCCGAACACGGCAAACTACTGCGGAGTTTGGGGGTCGACCGAGTGATATTTCCGGAGATCGAAATCGCGGAAGATTTGGCCGATCGCGTGACCTGGACCAACGTGATCGATTTGTTGCCCATCGATCCCGAATACAGCTTTATGGAAGTTGCTTCGCTCGACTCTTTCGCCGGCAAGACGCTGCAGGAGTTGAACATTCGCCAACGGTATGGCGTGTGGGTGGTCGGTGTGAAGGATTCTCTGACGGGCAAGCTGTCGATGTTGCCGACCGGCGATTTCAAGCTTGGAGCCGATCAAATATTGCTGGTCATCGGCAAGCAGGAAAATCTGAAAGACCTGCGGGAACCGGGTTAGCTGCCATCCATCAGTTTCGCGGCGCCATCGATCACGCGATCCCATTGAAGTGCCGGCCCCGGATCGGTCTTATTCGTTTGAATGTGATAATGCCCGAGTACGCCCCGGAATTCACGCAGCGATTGCTCGTCGAGCTTGCGGGGGATCAGCTTGCCGTCGGTGTCATGCGGATAGTCCAGTTGGAGCTTGGGAAACACTTTGCAAAGGGTCGCGGTCAGCTTGATCAGCGACTCGTATTGTTCGTTGGTAAAATCATACTGACACAAATCCTGGCCTTGCACGTTACCACATATTAATTCGTCGCGCGCCGGGTGCCCGATGAAATCTTTGGTGCGGACCGAATCGCGAGCCAAACCTGGCGGGATCAGCAAACGGACCTTGCCCTGATCGTCTCGGGTGTACCAGCGGTCGAGGGTCTGTTTGCTGTCATCCGGATAGGCGCCGATGTTGGCGATTTCAATGCCGATCGAACGAGTGTTGGAGGTAGTCGCGTGCCAGGCGCGTTCCTTCAGGTCCAAGGTCTGATAAATCGTCCCGTCGATGTCCAGCATGAAGTGGACGCTCAGGCAACGACCGTCGTGCAATACTTGGAAGCATCGCTGACTGGTGCCACACACGTCGTAGTGCAACACGAACTGGTCAACGATTTCCTGCAACATGGAAAGTTCCCAGCCACCGCCACGCACGGTCTCAATTTGTTCAGGCGACAGGCCATCTTTGCGAAGGCCATAGCGGTTGGGCGTCTTGAGAAACGACACTTCGGCTTGCGAATCCTCCCAGGACGACTTGTCGAACGATGCGAATCGGCGCTCCACACGATAGGCGTCGTATCCGCCCGGATCGGTCCAGAGAACAACGGGAGCCGTGGTGTGGATAAGTCGGCCACAGACCATGATTTCGTCTCCCACGCGCGGCACCATCTCTCCCACGCGCGGTTTGTCGCTCTGTGCAACCGCAATGTGCGGCGCGCGCATCACCGACGAGACGACTAGGATCATCAGCACAACTTGTTGACACACGAGGCGACGGTGTCGCGATCCTCGAGACGCGGCGAGTCCATACCTATTCTTGTGGCTTTGGCAAGTTCGAACCATGGAGGGAAACGCAGGGGCCAGCAACATACAACACCTCCGGCAGGGCTGAGGATGGTCGGAGCTTCCCTATTTTAAGCAGGCTCGGCGGGATTTGCGAGTCGCCGGGCGACGGCAAGTCGGGAAGGCAAAAAATGGACTGATTCCCTGGTGCAAAGAGCTTGCCGTCCGCTTAGACTATTCAGCGAGGATGCGCGGCCGATTTGGTGGCAAATCGTAGGACCTGACCCATGGCGCAACCAGCGGTGTGCCACAGATACCGAAATCGAGGAAAAGCATGACGGATAAGAAAGTGAAAGTCGCAATCGTTGGCCTGGGATTTGGAGCTGAGTTCATTCCGATCTACCAGCATCATCCGAATGTCGAAATGTACGGGATATGTCGACGCGATGAAAAGTCGCTCCATGAGGTCGGCGATCGTTTTGGAATTGGACAACGCTACCAAAACTACGAGGACGTGTTGGCGGATCCGGCCGTTGATTTCGTACACATCAACAGCCCGATTCCCGATCACGCGTGGATGTCGCTGGAGGCGCTCAAGGCCGGCAAGCATGTAATGTGCACCGTCCCCATG
>JAGQPD010000146.1 GCA_020426865.1 Planctomycetales bacterium | reverse complement strand
GGCTCGCCAATCTGCTCACACGGCCGCGTCTACTTTCCGAGCACGGGGAATCTCTATTGCTTGACCGATGACTCGCGGCAACACGGCAGTGATCCGCGCCCGGAACCTGCAGCGGAGAAGCCGGCGACCGATCGTCAACCGGCGTTTGTGCAAGTCGTGCCGGCGGATGTGTTAATGAAGCCGGGTGAAGACCAGAATTTTTCCGTGCGGCTGTTTAATGCCGCCGGGCAGTTGCTTGGTCCTGGTGACGCCACGTTCACCGTGCAAGGCGACGGGGCCATCGATCCAGATGGTACTTTTCACGCTGTGAAAGATGACAAGCATCGAGCCGTGACGGTGACGGCGCAAGTGGGGAAGCTAAAAGGGACAGCGAAGATCCGGATTGTACCGCCGCTACCCTGGAAGTTTGACTTTGAAGATATCGCCATCTCGCCCCAGACGAAGACGGGCGAGCCACCCATTACTTGGATCGGTGCCCGCTATCGTCACGTGATCCGCGAGGTGGATGGCAATAAGGTCATGGTGAAGATCACGACAATTCCCAAGGGGACTCGCAGCCGTGCATGGTTTGGCCCTTCCGGGATGAGCAATTACACGATCCAGGCGGACGTGCGAGGTTCGATGACGGACGGCAAATTGCCCGACATCGGCTTGATTGCTCAAGGTTATGCGCTGGACTTGCAGGGTGCCAAGCAGCAACTGGAGATCCGCAGCTGGGACCCGCAATTGCGCATGGCCCAATCGGTGACTCAGGATTGGCAGCCTGACAAGTGGTATACGCTCAAACTACAGGCTTCGACCGAAGGCGATAAGGTCCGCTTGCGCGGCAAGATCTGGGTACGGGGCGAAGCGGAGCCGGAAACATGGACCGTTGAAGCCGTGGATACGGCGCCGGTGCTGCAAGGAAGCCCCGGTCTTTATGGCAACGCAAAAGATGCCGAGCTGTTTCTTGACAATATCATCATTTCAGAAAACTAGATCATGATCACGGTTGTCCAGGTTGGTGTGATGGAAGGCAGACGAACACGAGGATCTCTTACAATGTTGAAAAAAGTTTGGGCGTATCTCGTAATTATCACTGGGGCTGTTGCCGGTGGGACTCTCGCGACTTTCGTGCCGGACGGTCATGAGTCACAGGCCAATTCGCCCCCGGCGCTGATTACGCCAGCACTGTTCGCCGCGACGCCGGTCGTGGCAAACAAACCCGTGGTCGACGGGGAACTGACGGGGGACTGGAAGCAATGGGGCGGATCGTCCGACCGAAATAACGTGGCTGTCGGTGTCAACATTCCGACCGCATGGGAAGTGGGCGATATCGACGAAGAGACCGGCGCGTGGGATGCCGCGTCCGCGGAGAATATCAAATGGGTCGCACAATGCGGAAGCCAAACCTATGGCAACGTTGTCATTGCTGACGGTCGAGCCTTCATCGGAACGAACAACCGTGCTGGCTATCTGGCGCGCTATCCGGGTGATATCGATCTGGGGTGCCTCTTGTGCTTTAGTACGAAAGACGGAAGCTTTCTATGGCAGCACTCCAGCGAAAAGTTGGACACCGGTCGCGTGCACGATTGGCCGCTGCAAGGTGTCTGCTGTGCTTCCTACGTGGAAGGGAATCGGCTGTGGTTCGTTACCAGCCGTGGTGAAGTCGTCTGTCTTGACACGGAGGGGTATCACGACGGCGAAGATGATGGGCCGGCAAAGGCCGGTATGGGACGCTTGTTCCTCGAATCGCCGTTGCTGCAAGCTGGACTGGACGAAAATAACTTGCTTCCCGCGCTGGCGGCGTTGCTGGAAACAAACGGTGTGTCACTGGATGGTCAGACGCGGCTGAAAGTCGAAGAAGAGGGGACTCGCTGGCTGCTGCAAATCCGTGGTGAGGACGGTACCGCGTTCTATCGGATTACTCGCGAGGATCCACAGTTGCACGTTGTCAAGATCGCCGACGAACAGGAGACGAACGGCCAACCTGTCGTGTCAGCGCATACGCGACTGACCGAAGGACTCGATCAAGGTCAAGTTTCACCGGCACTGGCAGCGCTGTTGGCCAAGCGAGGATTCGATCTGAAACAGGTCAAGGTGACGAAGGACGGTAATGCATGGAAGCTTGCGGGAACCGTCGACGGAAAGCCTCGTACCGGTCTGGTCAGGATGCAAGGTCCGAATCTGACGGCCTTCAAACAAATTACCGCCGAGGACAAGGGGGAAGCTGATCAGATTTGGGTCTACGATATGATGAAAGAGCAGGCTGTCTCCCAACACAACATGTGCAGCTGCTCCGTGACCGCCATGGGGGACCTGTTGTTCGTCAATACCTCCAACGGCGT
>JAGQPD010000145.1 GCA_020426865.1 Planctomycetales bacterium | reverse complement strand
CACCTTGGCCACGTTTTCCCCGACGGCCCAGCTCCCACCGGCATGCGATACTGCATTAACTCGGCAGCCCTGGATTTTCACGAAGCCAAGAAGTAGCAATGTGCTCCCCACTCGATCGCGAACGTGCGCTCTGGTCGCGAGTTCGTCGGCGGGGCATTGTCGTTGATCTTCCCAAAATGCGTGGATATTTGTCAGATTGCGAGACAAAATGTCCGTCTGCGGACATCCATGTCGGTGGGGGTACGAGCTGTTGATTCGGATAGGTGCAATCGACTTACCGCAACGAGCATCGGAAATCATCGAACGTTGGGAACACGATTATATGGTTGTACGCGTTTGCATCATTGTTGTTTCGAGTGCTCTTTTGTCCTCATTGCTGGCCGCTGATATTTATTCGGCGCCGGACACCGGCCTGCGTTTGGTGATTACAGCCAGCTCGGTGCCTCGACGACCGACGGAGATCCGGTTGTTGCCCGCCGATACGGAGCTTGAAGATGGCAATGCTGCGGTTGTGTTGTTGCGAATGATTTGGGAACAACAGCATTTCATGCAAAATGTCGCACCGCAGATCGACGACTTGGCCCAGTTACCGTTTGACGATCCAAAGGTCGCAAACGATTTTCACTTTGACAATTTCTACAGGCAAATGCGCCATGCAGCCTACATGCGTGATGCGAAGTGGGAATATCCGCTGAATCAGCGGCCGCTTTCCATGGTGTTGCTGCCCGATGTTCAGGGAATGCGGCAATTCGCCGGGCGTGGAATGAAGCTGTGGATCAATCAGCGCCTTGCCAGTCAAGACCATCTGGACGCCATCGAAGGGCTACGCGTGCAACTCGCATGTGCCCGACATGTGTCGAAAACACCTTTTTTGGTGAGCCATCTCGTCGCATATTCCGTGGCCGATGCGGCACTGGACAACTGCGAAACTTTGATGTCGCGGCCGCGCTCCCCCAATCTCTACTACGCGTTGGGGATGCTACCTGAACACCTGGGCGATGTCGCGTCCGCGCTGCAATGGGAAGCGGTAATGCTGGAACGCTCCCTCCCGTCGTTGGATTCGCCCTGGCCGGACTATGAGGATGCCGAGGCATGGGAAAGGGTTGCCGCGGATTTTTCGCAGTTCATGGAGATGGAACTGGCCGAGCCCCTCGGCGCGATCGAAGCAGCGGAACTCAGTGCCCGAATGCTGGCCGCCGCAACCGGCTACCTCTCGAAGGTGATGGAATTCTCGGCGACGAAGCTTGCGAAGATGACGCCTCAGGCGATTGTCACGATTTGGGTCCTGGAGCTGAACCGCATGGTGCAGGCGGAGGTTGAGGCCGCGTATGCGTTGCCCCAGCCCCAGGCGATCGCGCAACTATTGGAGATATCGAAGGCGATTGAGGAACGCGTCGCGAGCATTAAGGCCCCGGCGACGCCGTTTCTTCGCCAGCCGTGGCGAACGTATTTGGGGCTAAATCGCTTCCAACGACGTGTGAAGTATTTGCAGACGATCGAAGCGATTCGAGATTACGCAGCCAAACACGAAGGGAAGCTGCCATCATCGCTAGCCGACTTGTCGCTACCTGTTCCGCATGATCCTCTGACCAGCACGGATTTTGAGTACCAGCTCGCCGACGGCCAAGCAACATTGGCGATGCCACTGATTGCAGGGGTCGAGCCAGAGGCACAAACGAGACAGATTCGCCAGATCACGGTTGCTCCGTGAGCGACTCGCTGTTTTCGCGCTTGTAGAGCAATGCGGTCAGGCACCAGGCCGTTGTGGAGATTCTTTGGGCATAGCTTTCACCGTTGGCAGGTCGAGTTGTCTCGGGCCAGCTGCCGTCTTTGTTTTGAGTCGATGCGAGATAGTCTCGTGCCCGAGCTGAAACGGTACCAAGGCTGTCCCGGTTGTTCGATAGGTTGAATGCCAGCAACACAATTGCCGTGTCAAACGGTTCCGAGCCAACGTTTGCGAAAGGCCCCCAGCCGCCGTCGTCGTGTTGCCCCGCCAGGATTAGCTCGCGGCAATGTTCCTGCAATTCTTTCCATTCTGCGTCGGTCTCTTCCGCGCAATAACCAAGTAGCGCCGCGGCATTCAAGATGTTCCGTGGGCGCTGCTGACGCATCCACGACCGGGCTTGGGAAACTGGAGCAGCAAATGTCCGGGCATCGGTCTGTTGGAGGCAGCGGGTTACCAGGGTTGTGGCGAGCGGCGTGCCGTAGGTTGTTGGATTGCCGACCAAGGCATTTTTCGCTGCGGGCCACGAGCCCTCCTCGGTCTGCAGCGCAGCGAGCGATCGGCAAGCGGTGAGCAGCGAGGCGCGCTTAACAGGAATGCCCGCAACCGCCGCGGCTTGCGCCGTGGCCGTGAATTGGTATAGTGCCAGATCAGTGTCGTCAAGCGGAAGGGCCTCATTCTTCCTTGTCCACGCGTCAGGTTCATTGAGCCAACCGACGGTTGCCGCCAGTGTATCGCTTGGGACCGGCCAACCGTGAGTTGTGGCGTGAATCAACGCGCGAGCGCCATCGCCGTTGTTGTGGCACGAGAAGCAGTCGTTCTGCTGGGGCCAGGCAGTTACTTCCCGTTGCAGGTAGGCAATAGCTTTGGTAATCGTCCGGTCCAGCGCATCGCGATTCAATTCGTCGGCCCCGCTCACGCGTTCCAAGGCGACGTTTCCTGGCCGACGCGGTTCGTCGGCGATCGCGGATGTGCCGATCGCGGATGTGGCAATGACCGTAATCACGACGCCGATACAGATCAGCTTTGCGGCGGCGAGGCACCGACTAGGATTTGGACAGAATTGTGTTCTCCAGCTTAAGAGGGTAACCTCGGGCGATGGGACAGTCGGACTCGGCCTGGTCGGAGATGCCATAAGGTACGAACTCCATTGATGCTGCCGGAAAAAGCGGTACATTCGTCGTAGTGTACCATGGGAAGCCATAGATGTTTTGACCCGTGGGGCTCGGCCGGTTCAATTTCGTGGTGACTGTTCGATACGAAAACCATGACAGTCTCCATCCAGAAGATATTGCTCGCCGACCGGTTACCAACGCTGCCACAAGTCGCACTGCGCGTGATCGAATTGGCGCAGCAATGCGAGCCCGATCTGGACGCACTGATTCTGGCGATCAAGGCGGACCCGAGCATCTGCAGCCGAATGCTGGTGACCGTCAATTCGGCGATGTTTGGACTTAAGCAACGCGTGTCATCGATCGAAGTTGCGGTACCGATCTTGGGCGTAAACCTCGTACGGACGTTGGTGTTGGGATTGTCGTTGTCGGGGTGTCGAGCAGGCGCGGCACAATTGCGCCAAGCCAGGCGTCTCTGGCGTTGCTCAGTGACGCAGGCCGTTTGTGCCGAGTTGCTGGCAGCCAAGGTTGCGAGTGCGGATCCGCCCGTCTGGTTCTTGGCGGGCCTGTTGCTCGACATAGGACGACTGGCACTATTGTGTGGTGAGTCTAGCAGCTACGCCCAGCTTGTGGACCGCTGTGACGATCTGGAGGACCTGATCCGAGCGGAAGAGCAGGAATTCGGCTGCACGCATGCGATCGTGTCGCGAGAACTGTGTCGAAAGTGGGCGTTGGATGACTTGGTCACCGAGGCGGTTGCCCATCATCACGACGTTGTCGACCACAGCGAGCCGACCAATGGGCCAGTCATGGCGGATTTGATGGATGCCATGAGGCTGTCTTCTCGGATTGCCGACTATCTGGAACGCTTGCGACGGGGGATGGACGCGGACTTTCAGCCGATCTGTGAAGAGTTGTGCCAGATATGGGGACATGATCCGGCGTCTGCTGTCGCCATGTTGGTGGACATTGATGAACGTGTTGCGGAAGTTGCCACGATGTTTGGGATTGATGTTGGGGAGGCGGTGTCGATCGACGGCCTTTCGATCGACGGCCTTGTGCAGCAAGCGGAGTCGGCGCTGTTGGAATTGGCTGTGCAAGGACAGATCGAAGCGGCGGTCGCCGCCCGTCGTGCTGAGGCTGCGGAACAGGAACTGGGGCGCGCGAAGGAAGAGTCGCAGGAATTGATGAAGCAGGTCAGTTTCGACCCGCTAACCGGTGCGCTAACTCGACGAGGATTGCTCGAGGCACTCGCCGACCGAATTGACGAATGTCAACGACGCGGCCGCTGCCTGGGGGTCGTCTTTATGGATCTGGACCGGTTCAAGTCAATCAATGATACATTCGGACATAAGCTGGGAGATGAATTGTTGACTCGATTCGTCCGGGTTATCCAGTCGAGTATTCGTGAGG
>JAGQPD010000144.1 GCA_020426865.1 Planctomycetales bacterium | reverse complement strand
ACAAGACATCCGCCCAACCACAACGGCGCGGCGATCTCCATCAATCGCGACCAATAGAACTTAACGGCCACCCACCAACCCTGCGGCGGATGAGCCAACTCGCTCCACCATTCGCGGCCGATTCCGGGCTGACCAAGCAAACGCCGGCCGACGTAGTAGCAAGTCCAGAAGATTGGCACGATCGTGGCCGGATTGGAAATCCAGACGATCGGGACGCCAACTACCTTGTTTGCTCGCAGCAGCCAAGCCAGAAACACCGCCAGCAGCATCTGCGCGCCGACCGTTGGCGTAAACGTGACGAACACGCCGATCGCGACACCCAAAGCCAACTGGTGCGGCGGATCGTCCGCATGCAGCATGTTGTGCATCACGAAGTGATGCGCCCAATGCCACGCACGGCGAACCCGTTCGATCGTGTAACGCTGGATCATCCCTGGGGCCGGCGCGGACAAGTCGTGGTTTGGCTGGAGAGGAAACACTGATCGAGAAGTCTAGCGTAAGGCACTAGTCTCGGTAATCCGGACTTGACCGCCAGTCTCGTTCCATCAACCTCTCTACCGATACACTTGGCTCGAAACGCATCTTAGCGACAAAGCCAAAAGAAACGGGGCGAACGCCGCAGATATCGGCAGCGTTGCCCCAGTTTTCAGATTCGTATTAAATCTCTGTTACGGCAATTGTGAAGCTTCGCGGCCTTCCGACGTGCTGGACGCTCGCCAGACGTTGATGTCGATCGTGTTGGCGACGAACCGCACGCTGGCGTCGCACAACGTTACTTGAACGCCACCCGGATGCCGGCTGCGCGAGGCGTACATGCTGGGGTTCGTTGTCGTTGGTGTTCCGGTGCATGGCAAGTTCAATTGCGGTTGGTTATTGCAGTAGCCCGGCGTGTAGACCACATCGGGAGCCGTGGCGTTGGGAGGAAGATAAGTGCTGAATCCCGAAGCATCGCCCCACCATGTAAAACCGCGGAGATCCGATCCACGTCCTTGAAGCACTTCACCCACCATTAATGTGTTGCTAGTGCCGTCCAGGATATCGGCCAGTCCCCAAACCCAGCGTCCACTTCGAAGGCCAAATGGGGCGCCGCCGTGCGTAATTCCATTGAGTGTGGCCTGACTTCCATACGCGTTGGTGTTTCCGACATTGACCGCATAGTTGTGGCTGGTAATCCCCGACAATGGCGCCTGTGGTTGGTCACTCGGGCACGTCAACATCTCGAAGCGTTTGGTCGTGACGTTCGTCGTATTTGGCGCCGCCCCATACCTGGGTCCCGTGGGATCCGTTCCACCTAGGTTTCGATAAAGATCGAAGGCAGCTTGTTGTTCAATGAACGGCAGAATCCGTACTTGCCACGTTCCCCAGCAGCAGCCGCTAGCGGATACTTGCGGTGGAAGCTTCTTGTGGATGTCGTGGTAATTATGCATGGCGATGCCAAGCTGTTTGAGGTTATTGGCACAACTGGACCGACGGGCGGCCTCCCGCGCGGCCTGCACGGCTGGCAACAGCATTGCCACCAAAACTCCAATAATGGCAATCACAACCAATAGCTCGACCAATGTGAAACCGCGACTCTTTCTAACCATGACTGTAGCCCTGCATTGCGAGGAAGTAACAGTAACAAACAATAAATAAACGCCTTCTTTGTCGCCGCCTCATCACGTTCCGATTGGCAGAGTGTCTAATATCTGCCGTTGGCCAATCTCCGCAGGGAACAAGTCGCTACGGAATCTCGACGTTGTAGGTATTGTCACCGTCCGCCGAGACGGTAAATTCCAACGTCGTTTTCGAGTTGTATTCTTCGGGGATTCGTTCCTTGGCAGGAGGGCCCGATTCGCCCGGCAATGGATCACTGGCAGGCGCTGCCGAATCACCGGAACTCACTCGCACTTCATAGGCTCCCGGCGAGAGTCCACCCTCGACCGGAATC
>JAGQPD010000143.1 GCA_020426865.1 Planctomycetales bacterium | reverse complement strand
CCCCGAAAAGTGCAAAACTGGAACTTAGGCAATGTCATCCCAGTGGATGTCTCGGGGAGGAGGAAGTACCGCATGTTGTCGTGGGGACTGGCGGCGACAACAGGCACGGCGATTTTGTGCCCGGCTTGGACTGTCATGTTGACGTCGTCAATCGGGATGTTCGAGATGGAGGGCTGCCTGGTTCCTTTCTTTTTGATTTCTCACAAAACCAAAATAGAGGCAACCAGGCCTTTTCGTGTCTATACCAATTCCTAATCGTGGTGGCGATTAGCGAGAAGTGCGAGCGATGGCATTATTTTCGTGGCGAGTAGTCGGTTGGAATCAGGAACCGAACTTCCATTCCCCCGCCGCGAGGCCCGGGCGCTTGGCCCGCCGCCGCCTTGGCTTCCCGATATTCTCGCATGAAGTCGCGAAAGTCCCCGAAGAACCCTTGCCATGACTGCTTGGCCGCGTCGCGGTCCTTGTGGGCCAGCAAATAGATGAAAGCGCTATTGTCACTGGCTGTCCAAAAACTGATTGTTTCCATTCCGTGTTTTGTGAACAGTTCCGTCTCTCCCGACGCGAACCGATCGACCGTATGCGGGACACCTTCAGGCCCGTCGTTGTACTGCCGCAACTCGAACAGCCTGGCGGGCGCATCGGCATCGCGATTCGTTGCAAAATCGGCCGGTGAGAATGAGGTGGCCTCCATCAGGATTGAGCGAGGTGCCTTTGCCAGTATCTTACCGTTCTCCTCGGATTTTGCCGCGACTTCCTTCCACTCGGGGTCATTCGAAAACGCCTGCCAGGATGCTTCGCGCGCCGCCTGGTTTTGGTGGGCAATGATATAGATCAGCGTGTTATTGACTACCTCGTTGTCTTCCCCTTGGGCCCCTTCTGCCACGGTCCAGTAGATGATGTTCTCCATCCCGTGTTTCTCGAACAACTTCATTGTGTGATTGCGAAAGCGAGCATGCAAATCAGGAAGTTTGCCGGGATTGGTCGTGTAGTACCGCAACTCGTACAGTCTGCCACTGCGGTTCTCTTGTGCCTTGCTGTCAGCCGATTCGTCGTCCGTTGGTGCTTCGGCAACACGCTCTTCGTCGGCGCCTGCCGGGGCATTGGTGGTGGCAGCAGCTGCCAAGTGAAATGAGCGTTCAAGCGCATCGTTAACATCGACGGAAACCGGTTGGTCACGCCACAACCAGCGCATCATTTCGGGAAGGATCACGCCGCCCGACTTGAGCCCGTGGCGGCCGATGCTCCAGGAATAGTTGACGTCATAGCCTTTTTCTGACAGAGCTTCCACCATCCGGACATTTTGCAGGAACCAATCCCACGTCTCGTCGTAGCGACCGCCACGTCGTTGTCCCCGGTTATCGTTGCGTCCGTCCTGGAAGAAGACGCGAATGGGCTTCTTTTCGCTCTCGCGGATGATCTCCGGATACCGATGACCACCACGAATATTGGTAAAGCTGCCGACCGTGCTAAGTACTTTCGTAAATTGGTCGGGCCGCTGCCAGGCGACGGTGAAAGCTGCAATCGCCCCGGAACTACAGCCGCCAATCCCGCGATCTTTGGGATCTTTCGAGATGTTGAACTTGGCATCAAGTTCGGGCAGAAGTTCGTCGACGATGACACGTGCGTACTTGTCGTCAAGCGTGTTGTACTCGGTCGGCCGGTTCGTCGTCCGATCGCCCCACTCACTGGCGTTCGGCTCCGGCTGGTCCGCCCGCCGTCCGGGGTTGATGTACACACTGATCATCACCGGTATCTCGCGGCGGAAGGTCAAATTGTCGATCACATTTGTCATGCGAGCGCTGCCATCTTCCTTCAAGAAGGCGTGTCCATCATTGAAAACCATCAGGCAGCACGGTGTTGCCGGATCATATTGAGCTGGCACGTAAATCCAATAGGTGTGCTGGGTACCCTCATACGCCTCGCTCGGAAGCGTGAAGGGACCCTGCACTTCCCCATGCGGGACACCTTCTTGCTTGAGTGAATCGGGACCAAGAATATAGAAATCGTCGTTTCCCTCTTGTTGGCCAACGACGGTTGCGGCGCAAAACAGGAGGATCAAACCGGTGGATACGATTGTCTGCATCGATTGGCTCACTTTTGCTACGTGGTGAAAGGCAAAACGAAAATGGATTGGAGTACGTGTCCTGGTGACAGCCGTGTAACATAGCCCGCCAACGTCAATGAGCCGCGCGGAATACTAATACACTCACGCTTCCGACCAACGCGACGACGGCCAAGGCGGCGAGCGCCCAGGCGGATGTTTGTGGCACGGTTGCCCCTGGGCCTGCGTGGGCATCTGGTTGGTCGTTTGGCGTGGCAATGTCGGCGGCTTCTGGCCGTCCTTGCTCGGCTGCCGGTACGTCGCGGCCGGTGGTTACAGGCGTTGAGGGTTCGTGATCGTCAAGCACGCTATCCAGGTCGATGATCTGCATGCCGGACAGAAGGTCGTCGTCAGCTGTTGTGGTGCTGCCACGAACTCCAGACCCGCGGGAGAGGATCTGGTTCATTTCAATCTTGACCAGGGCGCTGCCCGGGTCGAAACCCAACGCTGCGGCAGCCGTTGCTTCGTCTTCAGGCGTCCAGATATGTGGCACAAGATTGCCCTGCATCCAACTGCGGTCCAGGCCACATTCGCAATCGAGCCCGACCACACCCAGATTTCGCTTCACTTGTCGATCCACATGTTCGATACCGTCGCTCAAATCAATCGGTTTGCCAATCAAACGGCCTCGTCCAAATAACATTGCAAGTTGCGTGGCAGGCGATTGGATGTCGACACCCAGACTCCACAACAACCAGCCTTCTGCCGCGAAATGTTCGCGGGGGATGGTCACCACCTTCGGGGGCTCGTCGATCGGTTTGGGGAGCAAAGGCATCGTCGATTCCACTTCGGCGATGGCCGATCGCAGCACGTCTTCTGCCTGCAGGTTTTGTTCCCGGTTCGTACCTTCGACGAGCAACGTCACGCTATGGGCCGACAATGAAATCCTCATCAGTTGATCGCGTACGGTGGATCGTACGATCGGCGCCAGTGCGTCGCGCCAGGTTGTGGAGCTGCGATCGTTCAAGTCGTAGGGAACGTTTCGAATTCGCTGGTCGGGGGATTCCAGTAACAATACTGGAAGTTCGGCATTCGCGGCAGAATCCTTCGCGGCAGATTCCAAACGGGTTCGATCGTCGTCGCTGAGCCCGCCGTTTGTGTTCACAAAGATGGCTTCGACGTTCGCGTCCTGGAATTCGGCAATGGTGGCTCGGCGGATCTCGTCGAGCACGGTCTGTTCGGTGTCTTGATCGTGATACACGAACAGTCGATAGGGGCGCTCATCCAAATTGACAAACGCCACGTCGCGCACCGAATAGCGGCAGCCGAAGGCATTGGAACCAGACTGGACGGCGACACTGACGGCGGCCAACAACAAGCATCCCCAGCGCATCAAGTGAAACATGGGCATTACGGCGTCTTTCCTTTCGGAACACGCGTTCCCGTGATCTGAAAGTCATCGAAGTTACCGTGGTCGTCGAACGTCCCGAGACCGACCTGTCCCCAAAGGAACGTCGTGTCCACCGCAGTCATCAACGGCTTCGTCATGTCGTCAAAATAGACCGACATGGTTCCGTCGGCAACTTTGCGAACAATCTTTACGGTATGCCAGCCGTTCGTCCAGGGTGTCCCCACAGCCTGGTCCTTGGTGATCATCGCCCGAGCAGCGCTGTTTACAATAAAGATCTGGCAGGCGTGAGGATCGGGTTTTGCGCCAAGGTGCACGTAGTAGTAATGAGCCGGATCCTGATATCCCCAGAAAATGCAGAGGTCACGATGATTGCCGGCGTCGGGTCGCGTGTTCTGTAATTTGACCGTTAATTCGAAATCACTGACGTAGAGGTCCTTTACCAAGGCTATGCTGTGAGGGCTGCGAAACGGCGGTTGATAGTCGCTGGGACCAGTAACTCGCAGTACATGGTTGTCTTCCCCGTCCGACGGCTTCTTCACCAACGGATTCTCCCACACCTTCTTCGTTTGGTCGGTCGTTGACCAACGATCGAAACCAGCTTCGAAGTCGTCGCGAAAAACCGGTATCGCCACCTCTTCCGCCGATGCTCCGGTTGGCAAGAGGCCGGCCGACAATACGAAAAAAAGAACGGTGAAACGAGACATGGCGGGACTCCGGCGGAAGTTAGGTCTGGACTGGAACACAACATCGGGGCCAGTCATTATACTGTGTGGGAGTGAACAGCGGAAACAGTGCCGCTGCAGGTTCGGTATTTTAGTTTCCAGGGTAGCGGGAGGGAGATTCAGCACCATGACAGACTTGCACCAGGTTTCCAGGCGGATGTTTCGCGGTACGGCCGCTGCGTTCACTACCGGATGGAGCGGCGTCCGAGCATGTTTGGCCCAGTCCAACCGACGTCTGCAGCTCGGTATCGACAATTTCGCCGTCCGGGCAATGAATTGGAAAGCGGAAGCACTGATCGACTACGCCGATCAATTGAATGTCGATTCGCTGTTCATTACCGACCTCGATGCGTTTGAGAATCATACTGACGAGTATTTGCGTCGCGTGCGAGCTTACGCCGAAGAAAAGAGCATCAGGCTATTCGTTGGCACTTGGAGCATTTGCCCGACGTCGGAATCGTTCAAGAATAACTGGGGTTCGGCCGATGAGCACCTGTCGCTGGGGATTCGAATTGCCAAGACGTTGAGGTCGCCAGTCTTGCGAGTTGTTTTGGGAAGCAACCGCGATCGATTGACTCAAGGGGGAATTCAAGCACGGATTGCCGATACCGTAGAGGTGCTGAGGCGAGCCCGCCGCAATGCGCTCGATTCTGGTGTCAAAATCGCCGTGGAAAACCACGCCGGTGACATGCATTCGCTAGAGTTGTTGGGCTTGATCGAACAGGCGGGCGAAGATTTCGTGGGAGTGAACCTCGATGCCGGCAACGCGACTTGGACCTTGGAAGACCCGCTGCAAAATCTAGAGAACCTCGGACCCCACGTGCTGACGACCAGTCTACGCGATTCCGTTGTCTGGGATAGCGACTCTGGAGTGACAATTCAATGGACGGCCATGGGAGAAGGCGCTGTCGATTGGCCGACGTACTTCCAGCGCTTCGCCCAGCTCTGTCCTCACGCCCCCGTCAATATCGAAACAATTTCTGGTTTCAACCATGAGCTCGCAATAAAAGGAGACGAATTCTGGAAAGGATGGCCCCAGGGCAAACCCCAAGGGTACGATAAGTTTCTACAACTTGCCCATCGTGGACAGGCCCGGCAGGCCCGTCGTCGTCCCCAAGGGGTGGACCCCCAGGCCGATGAACAACAGTACCAACGCGGCGAATTGGAACGGAGTTTAGCCTATTGCCGCTCGATCGGTCTCGGGATCCGCGGGGCGAACTAGTCTGCTAGCACCGCTCTAATCTGTGTCATATCCGCACGCTGTGCACAGTCTGCTCGTCCTGCCGGAATCCCAACAAACATCTGAGATATCGGCGTCCGTACCCTAGTACTATAGGCACCGCTGGCATGGTACGGTTTGTGCTTCAACCAGTTTGGTCAGCCGGTTTTGGAGAACCAGTTTGGTACGGCCATTCAGATCGTCTGCGCGATGCCTCCGAGGCGGTTGGGTTATCGTATTAGTAGGTAGGAGTTTGGCAACATGTCTACGTCCATCGATTTGTCGGTATATGGTCTTCACGTATCGAAGTTTCGTCGCAATGCTCCGCCCGCATTGTTGTACGAGGATGCGATACGAGCGGGGGCGAACATTACGGATTC
The DNA here is from genome assembly GCA_020426865.1 of Planctomycetales bacterium. GTDB lineage: Bacteria > Planctomycetota > Planctomycetia > Pirellulales > Pirellulaceae > JAGQPD01. The sequence continues at coordinate 12,538 of JAGQPD010000143.1, read as the reverse complement.
GGGAGCGTTGTCGATTCGATCCGGCGTGAAGACGGGGCGAAGTCCGAAAGACAAGCGGATTGTGGAAGAGTCGAACACGAAGAATGACATCTGGTGGGGTGATATTAACATACCGTTTTCTGACGATTCGTTCCTTCGCAATCGACTGCGGGCTGTAGACTATTTGAATACACGGGAGCGTCTCTATGTTCAGGACGGGTTTGCCGGTTGGGATCCGCAACATCGGGTGAAGGTTCGGGTGATTTGCGAGAGTGCCTACCACGCGTTGTTCATGCACAACATGTTGATTCGTCCGACGGACGATGAATTGGCTGACTTTGGTGAACCCGATTACGTCATCTACAATGCGGGGACCTTTCCTGCGGCATCCATGGTGTCTGGCGTCTCTTCTGCCACGAGTGTTTCGTTGAGTTTTGCCCGTCGCGAATTTGTAATCTTGGGGACCGGATACGCCGGTGAAATGAAGAAGGGTGTCTTCACCATCATGAATTACCTGATGCCGAAGAAGGACGTGCTTTCCATGCATTGTTCGGCCAATGAGGGTGCCGGCGGAGATGTGTCGCTGTTTTTCGGGCTTTCCGGTACCGGCAAGACGACGTTGTCGGCCGATCCGGAGCGGTGCTTGATCGGTGACGATGAACATTGCTGGACCGATGATGGCGTTTTCAATATCGAAGGTGGTTGTTACGCGAAGGCAATCAACTTGTCCGCGGAACGAGAGCCTCAAATCTACGGGGCAATTCGATTTGGTACCGTTCTCGAGAACGTCATCTTCGATCCCGATACTCGTAAGGTCAATTACGGTGATGATTCGATTACGGAGAATACCCGGGCGGCCTATCCGATTGAATACATCGACAACGCGAAGATCCCGTGTGTCGGTGGTCATCCGAGGAACATTATTCTGCTCACGTGCGATGCGTTCGGCGTGTTGCCACCGGTCAGCAAGCTCGATCCTGCCCAGGCGATGTACCATTTCATCAGCGGATACACCGCCAAGGTAGCGGGGACGGAAATGGGTGTGACCGAACCAACGGCCACCTTCTCCGCCTGCTTCGGCGCAGCTTTCCTCGTGTGGCATCCCACGAAGTACGCGGAACTCCTTGCCGAAAAGATCCGCCGCCACGGCTCCCAAACCTGGCTCATCAATACCGGCTGGACCGGCGGTGGCTATGGCGTTGGCAAACGGATGTCGCTCCCGCACACACGAGCCATCATCGACGCCATTCATGACGGCTCACTCATCAAAGCGAAGACGGTCGCCGATCCGATTTTCAATCTGCAGATTCCCACAGAATGCCCGGGAGTACCCGCGAAGATCCTGACGCCAAAATCATGCTGGCAAGATTCCGATGCTTACGAGACCGCGGCAAACAAGCTCGCAGAACTGTTCGAACGCAATTTCGTGAAATTCGCCGACCAAGCCAGTGACGAGATCAAGTCGGCCGGGCCACACGTTGCCGTGAAACATTCACACTGACGCAGCGTATCGCGTCCCGTGCGCTAAGTCCACCGATTCAATGCGATAGCTCGACTTTGGTCATGAGCTTCGCGGCAATGTCCTGGTATGTGACCTTTACCGAATGTGTTCGTATGATGCTTGGCCATCGGTATTCTTCAATCCAGATTTTCTCCCCACCCGACTCGGATACGGCCGGGGCGCGACCAACAATCTCGCGAACTTCCACGTCGCTCACCGACTGCCCCTCATCCAATACCGCAATCAACGAATCGTATGCCTTCGTCGCGCTCCCGTCAGCGCCTTGGTCCATGACGAACACTCCGGCAATGCAAAGCAGCACGACCAATAGTAATCCTCGAACCACCCACGTCTGCACAAGATTGCCGCTCCCCTCTCTCTCTGCCATCGATCAACGCCTCTCTTTGTCTCTTTGCCACCCCTTTTGGGAAACCCTCGCCGTTGTGTTGGCTTTCCACGCCATCCGTTAGATCCATTCGATGGCAGAAGTCGATTACATAGTCGGAAGCCTTGGCACCGCGCGAACGAGAGAATTGTAATTGGTGCGGGGGGCGCATTGAAAGTAGCCATCTCCTATGGGTTTTGTTTTTTAGACGTCACCCAGTCGCCGATCCAATTCGATCGCCGCGACTCGCTCTGCCGGGCCCGTCATGGTGATCTCGTAGTCGTCCGAAACATCAATTTTCAGTGTGCCCCCGGGCATCGCCATTTCCAATGGTGAGTCGGTCAAATGCAACCGGCAGGCGACCGCCGCCACGGCGGAACTGCTGCTGCCCGACGCCAGTGTGTAGCCTGCGCCACGTTCCCAGATCTGCAGTCGGATCCGATGGCGATCTTCGACGACGGCGAATTGAACGTTCGTGCGTTTTGGAAAATTCTCGTGTACCTCGAGCATCGCCCCCCATTTCCGGACGAAGTCCTCGTCCAACGTGTCAACAAATACTACGCAGTGCGGGTTTCCAATCGAGGCGGACGAATACTCGAACTCGCGTTCTCCGATCCGAAGGCTTTCGCGCAGTACCTCGCGACGCGCGCCGAGAACCGGGATCTCGTCGCTTAAAAACGTGACTCGGCCCATTTCCACCGCGATCGATTCCCCGTTGTCGCGAACCTCACAGCGCACATTTCCCCCCAGGGTTTCCACCAGAAAAGGGCTCGCATCCACGTGACCTTGGTCCCACAAGTACCGCGCGAAAATCCGCAAACCATTGCCACTCTTTTCGGCTTCGCTTCCATCGGGATTGAGAATGCGCACCGCGAATCGACCTTTGCCTTGCGGTGCACATCGTATCAAGATGCCGTCGGATCCAATTCCGAAATTGCGATGGCAGATTCGTTGAATCTGCTGTGGCGTCAATCGGTCACCTTGCCGCTGGTCTTCCAAAACCAGATAGTCGTTTCCCAACGCCTGATACTTCTCCAGATACATCAGCCTGTTCCAATAAACCGTAAGTCGACGAACATCAACGCCACTCCGAACATCGCCAGCATCGCGCCTACCACAGCAGCTACCGATATCCGCTGCCGTAGAAAAACGACCACCAACGGCATCACGAAGACGGGCGACAATGAAGTCAGCGTCGCGGCAACGCCTGTTGTTGTCAATTTAAAAGCCGCCAACATCAACCATACGCCCAACACGGTTCCCAGGAACGCTGCCAGCGTCAATCCATAGAGTTGCTCGCGGCTCCGCGCCAGCTTTGCCCACTGTCCCTGATGGCCCAGTAGCCGCCCACCAACGATTCCTGCGACCGATGCGATGAACAGTCGTATGAACGTGCCTTCGGTGATGCCGATATCGTACATGCCAATTTTGGCGAGCAAGGCCCCGATCGATTGGCACATCACCGAACCGATACCGAGCATGACACCCCAACGCGGGTCGGCGGGAAACAGATTGGGCCGTTCCTGTTCCACACCCGGTTCCGCCACGACGATGATAATACCACATACGGTGGACAGGATCGCCAGCCAAGTTTGAGAGTTCAGTTGTTCGGCGAGGTAGTACCAACCCAATCCAGCGGAAACCAACGGGGTCAAAGCGGTGATCACCAACCCGCGTCGTGGACCAAGGATTTGCAGGCTGCGAAAATACCACGCGTCGCCGACCAACAATCCGATCACGGCACTGAGCCCCAGGAACCACCAAGCTCGGAGGTTGGCATGCCAGAACCCGTTGGAACCGCCACGATTGACGAAATACAGCGCGACGAACATGACGATCGTCGCCAGCGAATTCTTGTAGACGGTGATCGTCGTAGCCGAAACCGCGACCCGCGCATACAGCAAGCTAGCGATCGCCCAACAGATGGCGGCTCCGATCCCAGCAGATTCTCCCCAATGATGGAACATGGGCAATGAATATGGCATAACATGGTTGCGCAGGGAATCGGTCGATCGACCGCGTTTGGAATCCGAGAAGTTCCCGATTACTATAGAGGCTCGTTGAACACCCCCCAGGAGCTCACCCATGAACCGCCGATCCCACCCCGTTTCCACCTGTTGTTCGTCTTCGCCTGACAATCCTAGGTGGATGAAAGCTCTGGCGAGCCGGGGGGCGGATGCGTCCCTTAGGGTTGTTTTATTCCTACTTGCCGCGAGCTTGTTGGTTGGCACGGGGCGGGCGGATGAGCTGGGGGGGGAACAATGGGAAGAGGCCCATGTCTGTCGATTCCACGAAACGAGCAGCTACGCGGCTGCGTCGTCCGATGATTCCGACCCGCTGAAATACGCTCCCGATCGGGAGGTTGACATCGTGCACATCAAGTTGGATGTGACCCCCGATTTCGATAAACGCACCGTAGAGGGGACGGCCGCGATCCAATTTCGCCCCATTGCTAAACCACTGACTCAGCTGCGGTTAGATGCCGTAAATCTAAACATCAAAAAAGTTCGAGCATCGGCCGAAGTGGACGATTTCAGTTCGACGAGCGATGCTCTGACGGTCGTCTTCCGACACCCGATTTCGGCCGACACCGACGGATGGTTGGAAGTAGACTACTCCGCCGAGCCGCGGCAGGGGCTCTATTTTCGTACTCCAGCAATGGGGTATCCGAGCACCGACACGCACATCTGGACGCAGGGCGAGGCACACGAAGCACGGCATTGGTTCCCTTGCTACGATTATCCCAACGAACGTTCGTCCACGGAAGTGATCTGTCATGTTCCCGTCGCCATGACGGTGCTGTCCAACGGTGAAAAAATATCTGAAGAAGCTGATTCGGGGACCAATCTCAAGGCGGTCCGGTGGCGACAAGACAAGCCTCATGTGGCCTACCTGATCTGCCTGGTGGCAGGGCATTTCGAAAAACTGGAAAAGCGCCATCGGGATATTCCCCTGGCGTATTACGTGCAGCCATCCTTGGCACCCTACGCGAAGAACTCGTTTCGCGATACTGACGATATTATGGCGTTTTTTGAGCAGGAAATAGGAGTGCCATTTCCGTGGAATAAATATTACCAGGTCACGATACAGGACTTTACCGCCGGTGGCATGGAGAACACGACCCTGACCACTTTGACCCATAATACGCTGTTCGACGAGGCCACCGAGAATATTCACTCCAGTCGAGGACTCGATGCCCACGAAATGGCCCATCAGTGGTTTGGCGACTACGTCACTTGCAAGGACTGGAGCCATCTGTGGTTGAACGAAGGGTTTGCGACTTACTATGCCCACCTGCATGAAGGGCATCAATTCGGACCCGACGCCTTGAAGTATAGTTTGTATCAGGATGCCAAACGCAGTGTCCTGACCCATGGCAACGACGATAAGGCAATCGTCTACCGCAAGTACGGTAACGCTATGGAACAATTCGACTATCGTGCGTATCCCAAAGGGAGCTGGGTGCTCCATATGCTTCGCTGCCGGTTGGGGGAGGACCTCTATCGCCGCTGCGTTAAGACGTATCTCGAACGCCATGCATTGACCAGTGTCGTCACGGAAGACCTCAATGCGGTGATCGAGGAATTGAGTGGCGAAAGCTTCGATCGGTTCTTCGATCAATGGGTCTACCACCCCGGTCACCCGGACCTGAAGGTCTCCTACGATTGGAATGCTGCCACCAAGTTGGCCAAGGTCACCGTGCAGCAGACTCAATCGGCGGAACATGCGGTTCCTGTATTCCACTTCGACACCAAACTACGGTTTATTGTCGATGGCAAAGCGGTCGATCATCTGATCGAAGTGCGCCAACGAAAACAGGAATTCCATGTTCCCCTTAATGGCCAGCCGACGATCGTACGATTTGATCCCGAGTTCACTTTGCTGGCCCATGTCGACTTCAATAAGAGCGACGCGTTCTGGTTCGCCCAATTGAAGCAAGCCGACGATGCCATGGGCCGCGTGTTCGCCTGCGAACACCTGGCCGATCGCAAGACAAAGGCGTCAGTGGAAGCATTGGAAGCAAGCTTGAACGACGATCCTTTCTACGGCGTACGGATCGCGGCCGCCAGTTCGCTGGGAAAGATCCATACGGACGACGCGTTTGCGGCCCTACAGGCCGGGCTTGACGATCAAGACGCACGAGTCCGTCGTGAAGTCGCCGATGAACTCGGCAAATTCTATCGGACAGAGACGCCCGATCTGTTGGAGAAGATCGTGACTCGCGAGGCGAACCCAGCCATTCGCGCCGTGGCCCTCCGTGCGTTGGGCCGATTTCACGGGCCGCGAACGAATCAACTATTGGTGGCAAACCTGGAGGATCAATCGTTTCGGCACGAACTAGCCAACGCCGCAATTGACGCCATGGAAAAGCTCGACGATCCACTCTTCGTGCCCCATCTGATGAAACACCTGCAAGAACACACGGATCGCCTTTCGGCGCGGGACTTAGGGCAGGCACTTCAAACGTTAGCACAGTTGCAGCGGGATGCGGACGACAAGAATCAAGTGCGAGAATTCCTGCAGTCGAAACTTACCGACTCACGTCGGCAAATCCGAGCCGCCGCTGCTCGCGCCTTGGGGTCCCTCGGAGACCCGCGCGCGATCGCTGCGCTGGAAATTGTCACCGATACCGAACCACACGATAGCACCGCCAACGCCGCTAAATCCGCCGTCGATCGCCTACGTCAGGAAAAGAAGGTCGTGCCCGACGAGGTCGTCGAGCTGCGCAAATCGGTGGCCGAGCTGCAGAAGGACAAGGATTCGCTCCGCAAAGATATCGACGAACTTAAGTCACAACTGGAAGCGATCCAGTCCAGCGTCAAGCCGGCAACGGACGAGAAACAATAACAAGCAGTACCAACATGATTCGTTCTTTCTTGACGGTAGGGGCATTCACCGCGATGTTCCTGGGTAGTACTCAATGGGGCACTGCTGTTGCTCAAACAAAGCCCGTGGTTGGTCTGGAGTCCCGTACGCCCGCCATCCACGCTTTGGTTGGCGGACGAGCTGTCATCGAACCGGGACGAGTTGTGGAGAATGCGACGATCGTGTTTCGCGACGGCATGATCACGGCCGTCGGTTCGGACGTTGCCGTTCCCGAGGGTGCTCAACGGCATGACTTGACGGGGATGACCGTCTATCCCGGCTTGATCGACGCGTTCAGTGAAACGGATGTCGCATCCGATGTCGCCGGTGCTGCACATTGGAACTCCGGCGTGATGCCACAGCGCCAACTGGCCGACGTTCTGAAGAGTAACGTCGCCGCGAATCCCAAATTGCGCGAGCAGGGTATTACGGCGCGATTGGTTGCACCCAGCGACGGTCAAATCAAAGGGACCAGTGCCATTTTGCTGACGGGGGATGTCCCGCTTGCCCAGGCGGTGGTGGCACCCCGAGTGGCGGTGCATGCGACGCTCACCGTCCGCCGACGGGGTCGGGGTGACGGCGATGCTTACCCGGGTTCGCCGATGGGAGCCGTGGCACTATTCCGCCAAACGTTGTACGACTCGCAGTGGTACCTGAACGCGAGAAAAGCCTGGTTGGCCGATCCAACTCTTCCTCCTCCGGAGCGAGATGACGCGTTGGCGGCATTGGCTGCCTGTCGCGATGCCGGATTGCCAGTTGTGTTCGATGCGGCAGATGAACGGGCCGTTTTGCGGGCCGATGCAGTGGGGCGCGAATTCGGTCTGAAGGTGATCGTCCGCGGGAGCGGGCGCGAGTACCGGCGGCTGGAAGCGATTGCCCAAACCGGTCGACCGATTCTGTTGTCGGTACGTACTCCCAAGGCCCCGAACGTCAGCTCCCCAGCAACCGCTCGCAACGTGTCGTTACAACAACTGATGCATTGGGACCTTGCACCCGAAAATGCGGCACGGCTGTCGCGAGCCGGCGTTCCCTTGGCACTGACGACCGATCGCCTGGAAGACGTGGGGACCTTCCGCAAAAAAGTCCGAACATTGATTGAGCGCGGGCTGGATGCGGACGCGGCGCTCCGGGCGTTGACGACCACTCCAGCCAATCTGTTCGGCGTCGATGATCAACTCGGCACAATCGCCGCAGGAAAAATCGCCAATGTGATCGTTACCGATGGCCCGCTGTTTGATACCGAGACGTCGATCAAGGAAACCTGGGTTCGCGGCAAATGTTATGAAGTCGAAGCGACTCATCCGGTCGACGCGAGGGGTGAATGGCAACTGCTGTTGCCTGAATTGAAATCCGAGTCGGGCGTACGCCTGACACTGGCAGGCGAATCGCGGAAGCCCAGCGGCTCGATCGCCTGGAATGATGAAAAGCTAAAGATCGCCAACGTCGTAGTTAACGACGGTAGTGTGTCGTTCACCGTAGCTGCTTCGCCCTGGAAACGCGATGGTCAGGCCTTGCTGACATTGCCACTAAATGCCCCGGCACCGACCGAAGTCTGGTCCACCGGCCGTTGGCCCGATGGAACTCCCTTCGAATTGTTGGCTCGCCATACGACCCCCTTCGACTCCAAGGCCCAAGAAGGCCATGATGACGGTGAGGCAGATGACGGTGAGGCAGATGACGGTGAGGCAGATGACGGGAAAAAGGATGCCAAGAAGCAAGATGACAAGAAACAAGATGACAAGAAGGAAGATGACAAGAAGGAAGATGACAAGAAGGAAGATGACAAGAAGGAAGATGACAAGAAGGAAGATGACAAACCGAGGGCGTTGTTTGACGTAAGTTTTCCATTGGGTGCCTATGGCCGTGACGATTCTCACCCGGAAAAGATAGAGAGTGTATTGTTCTATGGAGCGACCGTCTGGACGTGTACTTCCAGTGGAGTCGTTGAGGACGGGTGGGTCTTGGTAAGAGACGGACGGATTGCTGCGATGGGCAGTGGCGATGAGTTACCAGATGCCAAGCTGCTGGTTGATCTCAAAGGAAAGCACGTGTCGCCAGGAATCATCGACTGTCATTCGCATATTGCCACCGACGGTGGTGTCAATGAATCGACGCAGGCCATCACGGCTGAAGTTCGCATCGGGGATTTCATTGATCCCGATGATATCGCGATCTATCGCCAATTGGCGGGTGGGGTGACGGCTGCGAATATCTTGCATGGATCCGCTAACCCGATTGGCGGGCAGAATCAAGTGATCAAGATGCGATGGGGCGTGTTACCGGAGGAGTTGAAAATGGCCGACGCTCCACCAGGGATCAAGTTCGCATTGGGCGAAAATGTAAAACAAAGCAACTGGGGTGACAACCATACGACTCGCTACCCGCAAACGCGCATGGGCGTCGATGAACTGATCCGTGACGCGTTTCGTCGAGCAACGAAATATCGGCAACGGCAAGCGGATTGGAACCGTGACCATCGCGGATTGCCGCAGCGGTACGATCTGGAACTGGAGGCTCTGGCGGAAGTTGTCGAAGGAAAACGCTGGATCCATTGCCACAGCTATCGGCAAAGTGAAATCATGGCGTTGCTGAAGACATGCGATGAGTTTCACGTGCAGATTGGCACACTGCAGCACATTCTGGAAGGCTATAAGGTGGCCGATGAAATGGCGAAACGGAATGTGATGGGATCGTCTTTTTCGGACTGGTGGGCATACAAATTCGAAGTCTACGATGCCATACCGTATGCCGGTGCGCTAATGCATCAGGCTGGGGTTGTTGTGTCGTTCAATTCTGACGATGCCGAACTCGGTCGGCGGTTGAATTTGGAAGCCGCCAAAGCCATCAAGTATGGCAACGTTCCCGCCGAAGAGGCCCTGAAGTTCGTTACGCTCAATCCCGCCCGCCAGCTGCGCATCGATCGCTGGGTCGGATCACTCGAAGTCGGTAAAGACGCCGACCTTGTCGTCTGGAGCCATCCGCCGATGTCGATCTACACACGTTGCGAACAGACGTGGATTGATGGTCAACGATATTTCGATTTGCAGGAAGACCTGCAAAGCCGTCAACGCGATCAACAACGCCACGCGCAACTTGTTCAGCGGATCCTCGCTTCGCAAGACGAAATGCTCAAGCCAGGAGAACGCGATTCCCAAGAGCCCGAACTGTGGCCACGCGAAGATCTCTTCTGCCATTCGCATCCCCACGATGGCGATGACGACGAACACCTGGAGCAGCGATAGTGATGATTCCCCGTAGACGAGTTGCGACATGTCTTTGCGTGCTACTAAGCATCCAGTCCGTGCCGGCTGTCGCCGGACCTGAGATCCCAGGACCTCCCCAAGATCACCCCATCGCCCTTGTTGGCGGTACGCTGCATACCATGGAGGATCCACCCGAAGTTGGTTCCACGATCCTGTTGGAACGAGGAGTGATTACGGCTGTTGGCAAAGATATTCGGTTGCCGGCCAAGACGGAGCGGATCGATGTCCGCGGTAAGCACGTCTATCCGTCCCTGATCGCCAGCAACACCGCGCTGGGGCTGGTCGAAATCGACGCCGTCCGCGCTACTCGAGACCTGAATGAGACCGGCTCGGTCAACCCCAATGTGCGCGCCTATATCGCCTTCAATCCCGATAGCGAAGCCATCCCCGTGGCGCGCGCCAACGGTATCCTGCTGGCCAATGTCGTCCCCTCCGGCGGACGTCTCAGTGGCCAATCCTCGCTGATGATGCTCGACGGCTGGAATGCCACAGATATGGTACTACGGCCCACTGTCGGCTTGCACGTCCAATGGCCACGAATCGACTCGACCAATAACGATCGCGAGCCTACGGCGGAACTGGCCGAGCTGCTTCGGCAAGCGCGGGGCCATGCGCGCGCTCGGCAGGCCGCGTCGGGCGATGTTCATGACCTCCGCCTGGAAAGTATGCTCGACGTCATCGAACAACGCCTCCCGCTATTCGTGCATGCCGATGAGCTGAGCCAAATCCAATCTGCCGTGGCGTTCTGCCAGCGCGAAGGGCTGAAAATGGTCCTTGTGGGGGGGTATGATGCACCCCGTTGTAGTGGGTTGCTTAAGCAGTTTGGGGTGCCGGTCGTCGTGACGGGGACGCAGCGGCTGCCGCGGGCGCGGCATGACGCCTACGACGAGCCGTATACGGTGCCGGCGCGGCTGGAGGCGGCTGGGGTGATGTTTGCGTTGGCGAGCGAGGAGCGATTTTCAGCGGCGGCGGTGCGTAATCTGCCGTATCACGCGGGGATGGCGGTGGCATATGGCTTGGATCAAGAAATAGCGTTACGGGCGATTACGATCCGGGCAGCGGAGATCTTGGGTGTGGCGGATCGAGTCGGATCGCTGTCGGTTGGCAAGGACGCGACGCTGTTTGTGGCCGACGGCGACATTCTGGAGACCTCGTCGCAGGTTGAACGTGCATATGTTCAGGGACGCGATGTGGACTTGGACAACCGTCACAAGCGGTTGTGGCGCAAGTACCAGCGCAAGTATCAGTTGTCCAGCCCGTAGGCGGTCGTGCCGCGGGCCGATCCATCTGGACAAAAAAACGTTCTGACGCAGCCGTGATCGCGGTGTACACTAGTTGACTGCATGCCGCGTACGTGGTATTTTCCGTGACCGTTCAAGGAGTGACGAGTAGGAAAAGCGCAGGCACAGGATGCGCAGGAATGCTGGAGAATATCGTTTGAAGAAGGAGAGACAGGATGGTGCGTCAATGGAATCGGATGGTGACGGTCGGGTGTGCGGTGGCGACGGGGTGCCTGATGATCGGTTGCAGGGTGTTGCTTCTGCCGGAAAGTGCGTGGGGCGAGTTGCAGGTGACGGAGATCATGTTCAACCCCAAGAATGCGGACACAGATTGGGAGTGGGTGGAGATACGAAACGCGGGCACCGTTGCTGTGGATCTTGACAATTACTGGTTCGATGACGTTGGGCCGGCCGCTATCGCGGGGAGTGTCCCGCACATTCGACATATCGCCGGCGGCGGCAAGGCGGTCAATACGGTCATTCCGGCGGGACAGGTAGCGGTGTTGTACGATGGAGCGGCGGTCGATTTCAACGATGACGAGTTTCGGGCGAATTGGGATATGGCTGCCAATACGCATCTGATCGCTGTCGAGTTCTTTCCTTCGCTAAATAACCTGTCTTCTACGAATCCGACGGAGACGTTTGCCATTTGGTCGGACGAAACTGCCTATCGGATGGATACGGCAGACGTGTCGACGACCGAAGTGCCACGCATCAATGTCGTACAAACGAGCAGTGCCTTGCTCAGCTTTACCTATGACCGAGACACTTTTCCCAGTAGCAATAATGTGGCGTCGATCTACTGGACGGGGGTAGGTGATGGAACGAAGGGAGAAAACTGGCTGCGAAGCGAGCCGGGGCAAGACGGCGCCATTACGAGTCTTGACATGACCACCACCGGTCGGTCGCCGCTCAATAGTGCTGACGATCTGGGCAGTCCCGGCGAAGTTCCGTTTGGCTCCTTCGCCGATGGCGTTTCAATCACAGAGATCATGTACAACCCACGGTCCGGCTAACCGGCATGGGAGTGGGTGGAGGTTTACAATAACACCGGCGCCACGATTGATTTCGCGGAAACAAACTATGTCTTGGACGACGATGATAGCAACGCGCTTGCCGGAGCGAACGTCACCTCGGGAAGTATCCCTCAAGACGGGGTCGCGGTGCTCTTCAACGGAAGTTCGTTGACGGTGGACCAAATGCAGCAGGCTTGGGGAGCCGACGTGAACTTTGTTCCGGTGCAGTCCTGGCCCGGGTTGGCAAA
>JAGQPD010000142.1 GCA_020426865.1 Planctomycetales bacterium | reverse complement strand
AACCGCTTGTACGTGAACATGATCAAGGCGGGCGAGGCGGGCGGTGCCTTGGAAGTCATTTTGCAGCGGTTGGCCGAGTTCTTAGAGAAGGCCGAGGAGTTGAAGCGCAAGGTCAAGGGCGCAATGATTTACCCGGTCGTGGTGGTCTCGGTGGCGGTCGGTATTTTGACGTTCATCATGATCAAGATTGTGCCGACATTTCGTCAGATTTTTACCGACTTTGAAACCGACTTACCGGCAGCGACCGAGCTGCTAATTGCCATCTCCAACGGTGTGGCTCGCTATTGGTTCCTGATACCTGCCATTCCCTTTTCCATTTGGTTGTTTGTCAAACTCCTGCGCAAGTTCCCAGCCGGCCGCATGGGATGGGACTTGTTTACGCTGAATGTGCCCGTCTTCGGGATGTTGCTGGAAAAGAACTCGATGGCCCGCAGCACTCGTACGCTCGGAACGTTGGTCACCAGCGGTGTGCCGATTCTGGAAGGGTTGACGATCACTCGCGAGACGTGCGGCAACGCGATGTTCGAAAAGCTCTACGGGCAAGTGGCCGACTCGATTCGTGAAGGTGAAACGATTGCCAAGCCGATGAAGGAGTTTTCCAAGCCGGGATTCCACCCGGTGGCATTGGCCTTGTGGGTGATCTTTGCTGCCGGCCCTGTGTCCTCAATATTGTTTGTCCCCAGCATGTTGACGATGGGTCTTCCCCTGACGGGGGCGGCGGCCGTGATTGGTGCGGCGTACTACTTGATGCGGATGAATCGTCGTGTCGTCGACGACATTGTCGTGAATATGGTCGACGTCGGTGAAGAGACCGGTGAATTGGATACGATGTTGTACAAAGTGGCCGACAACTTTGATTCGGAAGTGGCGGTGTTGACCGACAGTTTGACGAGTTTGCTCGAACCGCTTTTGATTGTGTTTCTCGGGGGTGCGGTCGGGTTTATCGTGATCTCGCTGTTCCTCCCATTGGTGAGTTTGATTTCGAACTTGTCGTAGTGTCGCAGCGGGCACGGGGTGTCGTGTCGCGGGCGGGGAAAAAAGTACGAAACGAGAGGAGTTAGACGAGATGACTGGAAAGAGGACACAGACGCGCCACGGTTTCACGTTGGTGGAATTGCTGGTCGTGATCGTAATCATCGCCATCCTCGCCTCACTTGTCGTGGTCGGGGTATCCCGAGCTCAGGTAGCGGCCCGCAATGCGGCGATCAAGATGGAAATCAGTGAGATCGCCAAGGCCCTGGAAGCTTACAAGAACGACATGGGCGAATACCCGCCCGATTTCGCCTACGATCCGACGGTGATAACGGATCCGGCGAGTGTGATCCTGTTCAAGCGTCAGCAGATCAATCAGCACCTGTCGCGCAAGTTCCGCAATCGTCGTCCCGATCCGATGGCGGCACCTCCCACCGCCATGCTGGTACAGCTGGATTATCTTTCCGACACTCAGGTGGCACAGTTGAACCCGCAGACGGCGTTGTATTTCTGGCTGCGGGGTTTCAGTCCCGATCCACGCAAGCCGATCACCGGCGCGGGGAATCGAACCCCTATCTTCCAGTTTGATCAAGCGCGATTGACCGAATCGGCCACTACGACTGGCAATACCGACTTTCCTCCCTACCCGCCACAGTACGGTCAGACCCCGATTGGCCTGGTGTATTATCGGGCGAAGCGAGGACCGACGATTGACAAGACAGTGGCATTAGGTGCCAGCGCAACGTACGGCGATGCGACCGCCTGGGCGAACGCCCAGATTACCGCCGGGCAAAAGGCCGTGATCCCGTACATCAGCGACTTGATGAACAGCGTCTATGTCCAAGACGAATCGTACCAGATTATTTCCGCTGGGTTGAACTCTGAATTTGGGGTGGGCGGGGCCAGCTACCCCAGTGGCGTTTATCCAGCGAATCATCCCATCACCACAGTGCAGGGTCAGCCACTGTCGGTGAACGAGCGGGATAATATCACGAACTTCTTGAAGGGGGCATCTCTTGAGAAGGACGTTCCATGACGTTTTATTGGTTGAGGAACCCCGCGGCCACGCCATCTAGGGCGCGCGGGTTTACACTCGTCGAATTGCTGATGACCATCATGGTGATCACGGTGTTGACATCCATGGTGTTGTTCGCCATGGCCGGAGCTCAAAATACGGCCAAAGAAAATCGTACCCGCGCTCAGGTCGCCCGGCTGCAAGAACTGGTGATGACCGAGTACGAACAGTATGAATCGCGACCGATCCCGCCGTTGAATCCCGCGTTCGAGGCGGCCGTGGCAGCTCAAAACGTTGCCACCGGTGGCAAGCTCGTGGCACAAATGCGAGCGCGTGCCAGGCTAGAAGCCGTTCGCGAATTGATGCGGATGGAAATGCCGTCACGGATCGACGACGTGATCTTTGATCCGGCGGTGTTGGCCAGTCGTCCGGCGCTGAATCAAGCGTACTTGCGACGCATCAATTCGTTGCCCGGGGGACCGACCAGTTGGACCGGCGACTACCAGCAGGCCGAGTGCTTGTACATGATCATTTCCAAGATTCCGTCGGGCGATGTGAGTGCGTTGGAGTTTTTTCAACAGGACGAAATTGGCGATGTGGATGGCGATGGGATGCCTGAGATATTGGATGGCTTTGGCAATCCGATTCGCTGGTTACGTTGGGCGCCAGGATTTCTGTCGAATAAGCAATCATCACTAAGCGGCGACGGCGATCCATTCGATCCGATGGGCGTGGACGCGCGGGAGAACACAGTATTGGCCACGACACCTCCTACACGACTGGCCTTCACGATGTACCCGGTGGTGTTTTCGGCGGGTCCGGACGGCAAGGAGGGGATCACGATGGATTTTGGATCGAGCGTCAATTACGGACCAGCGGCGTCGGGGCCACCGTATCCGTCGTGGAATGCGAGCTTATTCTGGAACGACCCGTATCGGCTGTACAACGATCCGGACAACGGGTTGATGTTCATGGGCACTCCGTTGCCGTCGGCGCCCAACGACTATCTCGACAACATTGACGGGCATTCGACGGTGGCGCGATGATGAAGCGAACTAACCAACAACAACAGCAACAACGACGACGATGCCACACAGCCGGGATGACGTTAGTCGAGCTGCTGGTAGTGGTGGCGATCATCGTGGGGGTGTTGGCGGTTTTATTGCCGCTGGCCAAACCGTTGATTGACGGTCGCGACGTCCGCGAGGCATCGCGGCAAGTCAACGCCTATTTGGCCGCGGCACAAGCCCGCGCCATCGGCACCGGCAAACCCGTGGGAGTCTTTTTCACGAGACAGGGGACGGATCCGGCACAGGTCAACAAGGTCTACCAGATGGAGTTGATGACCTCGCCAGTACTTTATGCTGGTCCTACGGAAAATGCTCGGGCATTTATGGAGAACTTCTTACCAAAGCCTATTACCGTGGCAGGAACGGTGATTACGGTTCCATGTGCGTCGGTGTTGATCGACGATCCGCAATTGTTGGTGCCTGTCGAGTACGATCCGACAAACCCATCGGTCGTCATTCGTCGCTGGGTAGATCGTGGGGACACGATCCGGTTTCAGAATCGCAAACCCGATTACGAGATCGTGGCGATCGAACTGGCCAATCCATCCACTCCCACGAAGGCCCGCATTTGGTTTACGCATGCGCAGACGACGGGGCCGGCGGCACCGGTAGCAACGCAGTTCCCTCCCAACAATCCGGCGACAAAGGTGTTTCCGGGTTTGAGTTTTCAAATCCAGCGTCGGCCGCGTCGTAGTGCGGCAAATCCGCTGGAGTTGCCGGTGGGGGCCTACATCGATTTGACGTATTCCGGGGCGGGAGCTGGTGGCTATGAATTCCAGGCGGGTCCGCCGCCGGCGATTCCGTTGAGCGTGTCAGTGATTTTCAGTCCGCACGGGGGAGTGGAACGAGTTTACCTGGGAAATGAAGCGGTCGATGTCAGTGCTCCATTGCACTTTCTCATTGTCCGGGACAAGCCGGAGGTCACGAGCGTTGTGAATGGTCCATTGTTGGCGGCGGCGGGAAGTATTTGGGTTACGGTGGAACCGTTGGTGGGTAAGGTAAGTACGAGCGAGAACCTGGGCTATGACCCGACTCTGACACTGACGTTGGCCGAGCAACTTGCGTTGGCACGAAGTGCGACGCGTGAAGCGCAGAACATGGGAGGCCGATAATGGAACTCTTGAAGAGCGATAGCCGGCCCTGTCGCCGGACTACCAGCGCGCATCCGGGTCTGACGCTGATCGAAGTATTGATGTCGCTATTCGTGTTGTCGATCGGACTGCTCGGGGTGGCGGCGTTAATACCGGCGGCTCACCACTTGGCCGAACAAGGCGCTCAAGCCGATCGAAAGTCACAGTTGGGGCAAGCGGCGTATCGGAAGTTTCATGTATATAACATGGGTCGCCCAAATTTTGGCCCCGATTCATACTGGGGTGCTTTTACAGCAGGTCCGCCAAGCGGCATCGCACCGGTCAATGCCAATTCACTGAATTGTTATTGCATCGATCCGCTAATGGTGTTGTCGGGCGAGACGGACATCACGTATTTTCCCCGCACGGTCACGACGCCCGGACCGGGCTTGCCAGCGATGTATCGAGTGACATTGCGCAGCACGCTGACACCGACGGTGCCGTACGGATGGATGACGCTCTCCCAAGCCCAGTCCATTTTCGTCGGCCTGGACGATTTGGAATACGAATTGCCGGTCACTTCCGAAGACGACGCACATCAGAAGTTGGATAGGGTTGCTGGCGGAACGGGAGCATTCGTGCGGCGAAATGCTCGTGGTCGGTTCTCCTGGTTCGCGACGCTTGTGCCTGAGCTCAGCACGACGGTGGAAGATGACTATGTATTGTCAGTGATCGTGGTTAAAGAGCGTGAGTTTGCCCTGGACCCACAGAAGCCGAACGAGCTGATGATACCACTGAATCCGCAAACCGATTTTGGTGATGCAGGACTGGGGGGGGGCGACGTGACGATGCGAGTTGCCAGTGATGATCCCGTCGTTAATGCTCGGGCCTACATCCGCACGGGGGATTGGGTGTTGTTGGCACAGCAGGTGGCATCTGGTACCGGAGTGCGCAACTATTTTCGTTGGTACCACGTTATCAACACAGACGACTACAAGGCAGGGACGGATCGGACGGTGATGTTGTCGGGACCCGATTGGAATCCGAATGTGATCGGTCCGGCCCCCGGCAATTTGAACAATTTGATCTGGGTCAAGAATGTGGTTGCCGTGTACGAAAAGATGATTCGCCTGGAAGCAGAATCGGTATGGACGGAGAGTTGATCACGGCGTTGCATTGGATTGCGGGACTCAAGAAGCGGCATTCAGAATGCGTAACGGACGGAGCGGGGCAAGCTCAGTTCGCATAGACAAAGAAGTGCAGGTCATGCCACGACGACAGAAACCACGAAAAGGCGTTTTGTTGCTGATCATTCTCAGCTTGCTAGTGGTGTTCATGTTAATGGGTGTTACGTTTCTGGTGGTTAGCAGCCAGTACCAGCGTGGCGCTACCGAGTTGGCTAAGGTCGACCGACTGGGAAACGATCCGCAGAATGACTTGGATACCGCCATGTACCAATTGGTGCGGGATGTCCCGGTGCCACCTGGGCCGGCCGCAGCGGTTCCGGGAGTGAACCCCTCAAGCCTGAAATCGCATAGCCTGTTGGCCGATTTGTACGGCACGTACGATGGTTTTCAGGGCATCACCAGTGCACCGGCCGTAGTGGACGGTAATGGCCAATGGTTTCGCTTCAAATTTCTTCCGAAGACACCGCCCGTCAATTGGCCTCGGCAGATTAGTGTTGTCCCCGACGCCTACAATGGGTGTGTAATTACGTTCACTAGCGGACCGCTGGCGCAGTATAGCACTCGGATCATCAAGTACAGCCCACTTCCAGTCAACGAAATTACGGTCGAGGCATTCGAAGAACCAGAACTAGTTGCAACGAATGTACTGTCTGCGTTGAACAGCCAGCAAATGGAGTTTGTGGTTAATGGTTTTCCCTTCAACGGAACGGGAATGGGATATAAGGTGTCTCCCCAGAAGAATCTGAGTGCCACATATAATTCGGCAACCAGTGCTCAATATGTAACGCTGTTGCCGCACGTTGCACGGTATACTCCGCCGGCACTTCCAAATTTGGGCGGCGAGGACGAACCATGGGATGCCGTGGATGTCCAGAATCTACATTTGGCGATGGTCCCTCCGTCGACGACAATCGCCGGTTTGCGCGCCTTCGACATCATCCCTTCGTTTCATCGCCCCCATTTGGTTCAGTATTACAACCGATTGACGACCGGTAATCCCGCATTGATGTTCGGTAGTCCGCCGCTAATAACCGGGTTCGATCCAACGAATCCGCGCGTCGTGAACCCAAGTTCATTCACCCCGACTGCCTTCGAAGGACGCGATTTATGGCGGAATGTCATCTTGCGACCAAACCAAATGGATCATCCAAGGTTTACCGGGAGCAACCCTGCATTCGGGCCGCTAGCCTTAACGCCGGATCCCACACAACCAACGTACATGAATTTTCTATCCTCCATTCAATACGATGTCGATAACGACGGGGATGGTATCACCGATAGTGTCTGGTTGGATTTAGGGTATCCGGCAATGACGGCGGCCAATGGCCGCAAGTACAAACCGCTGTTCGCCATTTTGTGTATTGATCTCGACGGACGCGTCAATCTTAATACCGCCGGCAGCTCCGGCAATATTACAACCAATCAGGATATTGATCTGACCGTCGCGCCGGCGCCACGTGTTGCAGGCGGACAGCCCAACGCTGGTGTCGCCGACGTGATCCAAGGTGAGGGATATGGCGAAGCGGAAGTCCAGATGGGACCGCATGCGACCATTGGATCGATACCGGGATTGTTCACGCAGGTGGAGGTCCAATCCATTCTCAACGCCCGTTACGGTGACGGTGGTCCCGGATCCGGCACTGCTGACGACGACCTGCCGACGACGGGAGTTAAACCCGTCAATCTTGGCTTAGGGGGTACCTACACCACCGGTTACGTGGCGAACGGAGCGAATGGCATCTACCAACGGCCGTCCGATCTTCATGGCCGCAGCGCAACGCTGTTGGATCTCGCCGGACAACCGTTGACGTTTTTCAGTGGCACCACCGCGACACCATTTAACATGTCGTTGTTGGGTTAC
>JAGQPD010000141.1 GCA_020426865.1 Planctomycetales bacterium | reverse complement strand
ACGCGAACGTTGACGGAGCTGAGTCCGGTGGACTTGATTGCCAAGCTTGGCTTGCTGGTTGTGCTGCCGATGGTGCTAGCGCAACTGTTGCGGCAAAGCCACTTGATCGCCTCGTGGGCCGATGTCCGCGGCAAGTCGCTTAGCACCGCAGCGCAGTGCGGGATCTTGTTTATGGTGCTGATTGGGTCGGTTGGATGCGGAATGGAATTAGCCAAACGGGCGGTGGGGGACGAGTTGCGGCAGGTCGATTTTATTGCGATGTTGGTGGTGGTATTGGTCGTCCACGTGACGATGTTCGGCGTTGGCTTTGCTATGGCGGGGATGTTTCGGATGTCACGCCCGGATCGAATCGCTGTGGGGTTTGCTGGCAGCCAGAAGACGCTTGCTGTTGGCGTGTACATCGCCTCGTTTTTGCCTGGGATGGCGCTATTGCCGATCGTCTCGTACCACGTCATTCAGTTGGTGGTGGATACGGTGATCGCGGAGCGACTGGCGGCCCAGGTCCCCGGCGAGGCGCACGAAACGGAGGTGCGGCGAGCGGCCCACTGATTCGGGACTCCGCGCATAAAGTGCCATGGCGACACGGTTTACGACTGTTGGCCTGGACCGGACGACTCGATGAGGAGTCCCGAGAGCACTTGCTGGGCGGTAGGCCCTGCGTTATACTTCGGGATTGCCACCAGTTGTCGCATCGCGGCGAAGGTAATCAAGGACAAAGGGAAATCGCGATGAAGAAGGGTATTCATC
Source organism: Planctomycetales bacterium (assembly GCA_020426865.1). GTDB lineage: Bacteria > Planctomycetota > Planctomycetia > Pirellulales > Pirellulaceae > JAGQPD01. Next base: position 4,018 of record JAGQPD010000141.1, on the reverse strand, counting down.
CAGAATATTACGAAACGACCGTAACGTGTGGTTGCGGCAATACGTTCAAGACCGGCAGCACACGTAAAGAGTTGAAGGTCGATATTTGTGACGCGTGTCATCCGTTTTATACGGGGCGTTTGAAGTACGTCGACACGGCGGGACGTATTGAAAAATTCCAAAACAAGTTTGCCAGTGGCAGCTATGCCAGCTTGCAGGGCAAACAGCCGGCCAAAAAGAAGAAGGCCAAGACCTCTTAGCTGCTTAAGTCCCCCGGGCGGTTTGGCTGAGTGGCGACCACGTGCAGCCAACCGCCATTAGTGCCTCTTGTGTGGCACATGGCTTCATTAGGGTGGGGACGATTCTACCATCGCCGTCAGACGTGTGCGGATCGCACGAGCGGCGTGTCGCCCCAATGTTGAAGGCTCACCATCATCGTGAGCCACCATCTTACACTTGTTTGGGGATTCATGGCCCATGCGCGAATTACTTGACGAAAAACTTGCACGCTTCGAAAAACTCGAACGGATGCTGACCGACCCGGCGGTGTTGGCCGATGGCCATAAAATGGCAGCCGTCGCGCGCGAACACGGCTCGCTGTTGAAGCTTGCCTCAAAATATCGCAAATTCAAAGCTGTCAACCAACAAATCCGTGAAACGCAACAGTTGATCGATGGTGATGACGCGGAGATGAGCGAATTGGCGGAAGCCGAGTTGCCGGAGCTTCGCGAAAAACGCGAGGAGCTTTGGCATCAACTCCTAGATCTCACCGTTGGCGGCGAAGACGCCATGCGCACTCGGTGCGTGATGGAAATTCGGGCCGGGACCGGTGGCGATGAGGCCGCTCTGTTCGCCGGCGATCTCTATCAAATGTATAAGAAACATGCCGAAATCAAGGGATGGAAGACCGAAATTCTCGACGCGCAAGCGACCGAATTGGGAGGGTTTAAGGAAATCGTCTTGGCCTTCGAAGGGGAGGGGGTCTACCGCGAATTGCAGTATGAAAGCGGCGGTCATCGAGTCCAACGGGTCCCCGAGACGGAAGCTAAGGGTCGCGTTCATACCTCCGCCGCTACCGTCGCCGTCCTGCCCGAACCGGAAGACGTGGAGATTGATCTGAAGCCCGATGATTATCGGATCGACAAATTCAATGCCAGCGGACCGGGCGGCCAGCACGTCAACAAAACTGAGTCCGCGATTCGGTTGACGCACCACGAAACCGGCATCGTCGTGCAGTGCCAGGACGAAAAAAGTCAACACAAAAACCTGTCCAAGGCGCTGCGAGTGCTCAAGTCGCGTCTCTATGAACGCAAGCAACAAGAAGAGCACGCCAAACGTGCCGACCAACGCAAAACGCTTGTCGGGTCCGGCGACCGTAGCCAAAGAATCCGTACTTACAACTTCCCGGACAATCGCCTGACCGATCACCGCATCAATCTTACGATCTACAAATTGGATCAGATCATGACCGGGGAATTGCAGCCCGTGAGCGACGCATTGATCGACCACGATCGCCAGCAACTGCGTAGCGACATGGACGTATAACAAGCAAAGGTATGACGAACATGTCGCAAGCCGAAGCATGGACTATCCTCCGTTTGCTACAATGGACGACGGAGTTCCTCGAAAAGCATGGCTCGGCTTGTCCTCGCTTGGACGCCGAACTGCTGTTGGCTAAGGCGCGTGGTTGCCAGCGAATTGAGCTCTATACAGCGTTTGAAGAAGTTGCTACCGATGAGCTGCGAGAAAATTTTCGGGCTCTCGTTCGACGTCGCTCGGAAGGGATGCCGGTGGCTTATTTGCTTGGACATCGGGAGTTCTATTCCCTCGATTTTCGTGTGTCCCCTGCGGTGTTGATTCCACGTCCCGAGACCGAATTCGTCTTGATCGAATTGTTGGATGCCGCCAAGGGGCACGCTCGTTCCGTACCGCTTCAGATCGCAGACGTAGGAACCGGAAGCGGTATCCTTGGGGTCTGCGCCGCCAAACATCTGATATCGGCGCAGGTAACCGCGATTGATATTAGCACCGATGCATTGGAGATAGCAAAGCAAAACGCCGACGCACATCATGTCGCCGATCGCATCGAGTTTCTGCAGAGTGACCTATTTGGGGACGTACCCGCAAACGCGACGTTCGATTTTGTCGTAAGTAATCCGCCCTATGTGAGTGACGCCGAGTATGAACAGCTATCGGCCGACGTGAAGAATTTCGAACCCAAAGGGGCGCTCGTCGGCGGTCCGTCCGGAACCGAAATCATCGCTCAACTGATCGTGCAGGCCGCCCATCGATTGCGCGCGGGCGGCCGGCTGATCATCGAAATCAGTCCGATGATCGAATCGGCCGTGACGCAGTTGATCCGCGAACACGGCAGTTTCGCCGAGCCACGTACGATTAAAGATCTCGCTCGGCTCGCACGGGTCGTAAGCGCCGTACGTGTTTGAGCCTGTCTCTTCATCATCCTGCCCGCTATCGTCCTGCCTTCTTCCGTGCGCCAAGGTGAAGGCAGGATGATGAGGGGCGGGATGACGAGGATGCTTAGCGTGGGGCGAGATTGAAGTCGGCGTCGTCTCGGCCACCTGGGGGGACCTCGAGTGTCAAGCTTCCGTCATTCAGCGACGCCGGCCAACGGCGAACCGCGGGTAGACGGTTGGCGTTGGGGTCATCGGAATAGCTGTCCGCCGCTTCCTGAGTCACTACCGGAGGTGTGCTGGCGGAGGAAGGCGATATTATTACGCGATGCGTTCCGACGATCGCCCCTTTCTTCGCCGGTTTGACGAGCTCCAATTCATAGTGCCCGTCGGCATCGGTCTTTCCGAATGAACCCGGGCCGGGACTATTGCTATTCTCGCCTGCCATCGGCTGGGTTGTGATCGCCGCATCGGCCAGTGGCTGTCCGTCCATCGTGATCCGGCCGGAGACCGGCACTACGTTGGGACCTCGACCGCAGCCGATGGTTGTACCAATGATGGTCAGCAATATCGCAAGTAGAAATCGGTCACGTTTCGGCATCGCCAGGTACTCGCATATTCTTCTTGTTGTGCGCGGAACGGGATGGTGATCATTGACGGCCGGTGACGCGGAGGAGCGTGCCGCTAGTTCCCGGTAATGTTGGAGATTTCGCCACCGGCAATCGTCGACGCATTGCCGAAGACGAAGATATCGATGGAATCGGAAATGTAGTTCACCGACCCATCGCACATGGCGGCGTTGAACCCGGACGGATGCAGGCTGCCCCACGAACGCTTGCAGGGATCGCCGCCAAAGTCACCCGGAATTTGCAGGCAACGGTCGTAATCGTCAATGATTGAGCGGGTCTGCAGGAACGTCAGCGATCGGTTGTAGGACGTATAGGTATACGCCCAGAAGGTACGCCGTCGACGCGCTTCGTCAGAGACTGCCAGGTGCGACTTTTCTGCGACAAGCATCGTCTTGGACGTTCCGTCGGAAATCTCCTTCAACCTTGTCGGTTTTTCCACGCTCCAACTTCGATTCGGCATCGTGCCGATACCGGGCAGGGGCCCACGCTGAAAATCGTATTCCTTGTTCTGCTGCGACGAGCTATCCCAAAACGCCTGTGACTGCACCGTGCAGAGCCCCGAGTTCCCACGATAGGACGATCGAGCATACATCAAGCCGCTGCCGGGTCCGCTGGCCGGTCGGTCCAAAATGTTGGTTTCCTCGTCTGACGGACAGTTGTAAAGTTCCACGTGCTGCTCGCGCACAAACTGGTTGGCAGGTGATTCATTGAATTGCGTAAAATCGTATCGATCATATAGCGATTGCTCTTCGATGTACGGCAAAATAAAGATAGGCCAACTGGCACCGCTTTGCGCGGAACAGCAGACGCCATTGGTGACTCCACCGGCCGGAAGCTCGTTCTTGGCGCTATTGTAATTGTGAATTGCCAAAGCGATATTCTTCAAGCTGTTCTGGCATTGTGTTCGCCGGGCCGCCTCGCGCGCAGCGTTTACGGCTGGCAACAACAGCGCGACAAGCAAGCCAATGATCGCGATCACCACGAGCAATTCGACGAGCG
>JAGQPD010000140.1 GCA_020426865.1 Planctomycetales bacterium | reverse complement strand
CGCCAATCGGGACCAACCGCTCGCGATTCCCTCCAGTGCGTCGTCGGACACGACGACTGAAAACGCAAGCCAGATCGCGGACGAGGACGCTGGAAACGAGAGAAACGCAGACAACCCGAAAAACCTTATCGACTCGGCCAACGCCGATCAAGTATTTGCCTTGGGTCACATAGCGCACAGCCTCTATACGGACGCGGATTTCGTCGGCCCACGCCAGTTTAAGATACGTCGGAGTTCAACTACGGCAGAGCGAGCGACCGCAGCCGCGGGAAAGAGCGATGACCACGACGCTGGTGCTATCGGTTTGTCGACGTCGAGCCGTATGGTTTGACGCGAGACATTTGACTTCACAACCGACTTGGTCCGCAGCTGACGTTCAACCGCCAGTTCACTATGTTTGGTGGTTCACACGGAGGCACAACGACACGGAGGAAAATCAAGAAGCACCCTCGATCGTTCGAGTGATGCCATCGGCTATCACGGATTCGGCGAGATCTAAAAAAACCGAGCGACAAACACCGGACTATCCCATTTCCACTCTTTCCCCCTCCGCGGGTCCGTGAGATCTATGGCACGGCGAGACAATCTGCCGCGAACGCACTACCACCACCACGACTTATTCTCTGCCTTGGCAGCCTTTTCCGTTCGCAGTTGTTCAACGCTGTTGCTGGATTGCGCTTTGCTGATCACCGACCACGATTCGATCTGGACGCCACCCGAGGCGGTGATTAGGTATTCGCGACCCCGTTTTACGAAGCTGCTTTCGGTCGACACTGATTTCGGCACGTTCCAGCTGTCGACCTCCAATCCTTCGGTTTGTCCCATCATCAGTGGGAGGTCGCAACCCGCCTTATCGAGCAGCGCTTCTTTGTCAATCAACGCAGCGACGACACAGAGGTCCATGAGGTTTCGCAGTTGCCCGAAGACGACGTCACGGGATGCAAGTTCGTCATAATGTTCGGTAAAACTATCCGCCCAACGTTTGGCAATCGGATTGGCCATGCCGGCGGGGACGACTTGTCCTTGTTCGCTGACCAGGGCATCTTCCGTCATTGCTTTGACGCCCGGTCCTCGCAATTGCCACGCCAAGCCGTCGGGGGATTTCGCCAGGGGTTCGTAGTTGCACGCCAGCCACCAACGAGGCATCATATTGGTCAGCTTCACACGCGATTCGCCGAGCATTTCCAGGAAGCTGGGAAGACCGTTGACGGGAGCTTGTTCCAAGTGCATCGCGTAACGTTTCATGCGGTAGTCGCAAGCAACCAAAACGCGTGCGAAGTGACTGTGCGCGGGCACGCCGGTGAGCGTTACCGTTTGCGGACCCATTGCTTGTTCAATGGCGCCGATCACAGATTCGTCAAATCGTCGATAACCTTTCACGACACGTTGCATCGCGGCGACACCGTCGGGGTTAGGATCGATGGAGCAGGAAATACCGATGTCTCGTGCCTGCTCAGCCGTTCGCAAGGCGACCAATAGGTCGTTCAATTCGATGACCGGGCGACCAGTCGTTTCACCGACGACTTCGGCGAATTCGTTGACACGCCAGCCTTCACCTGGACCTGCCAATACAATGTCATTGGCTTCCGGATAGACAAAGACGTATTCGATCCGTTGAATTCCGGCCAGGTACTTGATATCGTCGGGCAGGTTCCCGAGGTTGCTGGCCTGGGCATCGGCAATGGCCTGTTCCAGCATTTTTAGCGAGATCATCCGAATCTCGGTTTGCTGACGCAGTGCCCCATCAACCGGCTGCAGCCCGGCCGCCAACTCGCGAACCAACACCTGTCGCGCTTCGACACTGGGTTGATTGACAACGCCTTGGGCATCGATGGAAATACCACCGACCGCGTTGTTGCGGAAGATGTTGTGACCCGCCTGGCAAAAGGTGGTAGTACCCAAACATGCCACGGCAGTCACGATCAAGCGAAGCATGAGGTACGGCGAGCGGGGGAGCGACATCGAGTGACTCCTTAAGGGAATGGGGCCCGGTCGCTGGATGCGACGTCACGGGCAACGGGACTGGCCTCGGTTCGGTTCCAAACAAGTCGTAAGAGAAGTTGTCGACCCAACTTCCGATCGATCTTGAACACTGGTACCAGGATAATCGCCGCCCCTACATTTGGCAAGAAAGCTACGACTGGGCGGGAAAAAATCAGCCTCGCGGCTCGATTTTTCGGCAAAAATGCGGGTTTTGGAGACAGCTGTCCGGAATGGTCTGAGGGTCGTAGCGATCGGGGGGCCCTGGCAAGCGATTCGCGGAGAATCTGCGGTTGCCGATACCCCTTTCCTGCGGAGCGTCTTGCTATAGTATGGAATATGCTCGCATACCTTGTCATTCGCGAAGGCCCCAATTGGACAGACGTCGTACGACTGGTGGAAGGTCGCACGGTCACGATCGGTCGTGCGCCGACCAACCAGATTGTGATCAAGGACGAACGTTGCAGTCGCTATCATGCCGAGGTCTTCTCGTCGGACGGTAAATGGACCCTCCGGGACTTGGACAGTCGCAACGGCACGGAACTGGGTGGCCAGCGGATCCGCGGAGACCATCAACTGACGCCCGGCGACGTCTTCCGAGTGGCTCATGCCCAATTGGCGTTCGTCCATGATCTGGCAACGGCCTTTCCGGATCCGGCGAGTACCCCGAGCCGCGACAGGTTCGTTACGGACGAGACAGCTGTGGGGCCCCGTTCGGACAACGGCGACGACAGCGATGTGCTGGCAACGTACGAGCCGACGATGATTACCCATCGTCGTGGCGAGACGCGGTTCTTGAAGGCGGAGCAGGAAGAGGACGAATCGACGGCACCGCAAGTCGGACGGGCCGCAGCCAAGCTCTGCCGGCTCGCCTTTGAGCTAGCCAAGGAGCCCGACGTCAATAAAGTTGCCAAGCTCGCACTAGACGGCTTGTTCGAGGGAACGCAAATTGATGCCGGGGCGGTACTGTTGTTGCCTCGTGGTTTTCGCGGCAACGCGGTCGGCAGCGACCTGGAGGTCGTCGCCAGTAGAACAGAAAACAGTCATTCTTATCATCGACTTTCACCGTTTCTGGCGACAACGGTATTGCGCGATGGCGAAGCGGTACTGGCCCGGAACGTGGCCGACGACAGTACGCTTGGAAGCCGCGACAGTCATGGCGAGATCCATGCGACCAGCGTCATTTGTGCTCCGATTCGCCAGGCGGACAGGGTCATCGGCATCATTCATTCCTATTCCACGAATGAAAAACTGTGCCCCAACCCCGACGATTTGGAATTCACTCTGGCTGTCGCCGACAACGTGGCGTTGGCGATTAAGAATCTGGGACGCCAGCAGGAGTTGGTAGAGAATCTTTCGCAAACGCAAGATGAAATTCTGCAGCTGCGTGTTCAGCTAGGGGCCGAAAGCGAGTTGATCGGTTCGAGCGCGGCGATGCAACGAGTCAAGCAACAGATTGTGCAGGCCGCACCCAGTCGCGCGACGGTCCTGATTCGTGGTGAGAGCGGCGTCGGTAAGGAACTGGTGGCACGCGCCGTGCATTTCTCCAGCCCGCGGAAGAAGGGACCATTTGTGTGTCTCAACTGTGCTGCTCTGTCAGAGACATTGCTCGAGAGCGAATTGTTTGGGCACGAACGCGGTGCCTTTACAGGGGCCACCGAACGCAAGATCGGCAAGTTCGAAGCTGCCGATCAGGGGACCCTGATGTTGGACGAAATTGGGGAGATGAGCGAATCGATCCAGGCCAAGTTTCTGCGCGTGCTGGAAGGACATCCATTCGAACGCGTGGGAGGGAGTCAAGCGATTAAGGTCGACGTACGTGTCATCGCTGCTACCAATCGAGATTTGGAAAAGGCCGTGGCCGAGGGTGATTTTCGCCGCGATCTGTACTTCCGACTTAATGTCGTCGAAATCCTCGTACCACCGTTACGAAAGCGAGCCGACGATGTCGAAGTCCTAGCCAACCACTTCCTGGCACGGTTCAATGCCGAAACGGGAAAGCGGATCCGGGGATTCACACCAACCGCCCGGGAACAACTGCTGAACTATCGCTGGCCGGGGAACATTCGCGAATTGAAGAACGTTATTGAGCGTGCCGTCGTACTGGCCCGCAGTAATCAGATCGACTTGGACGATCTGAACCTTTCCAAGCTGGCAACCGCCGGAGATACAGGCGACCTGGGCCAGATCGTCGATGTCTATCAGCCGTTGACACTGGCGGAGGCCGAAAAGAAACATATCGAACGCACTCTGGCGGCAAACGATTGGAATAAAAGTCGTACGGCCGGCATTTTAGGCATTGAACGATCGACGCTCGATCGAAAAATCCGACGTTATCATATCAAGCCCGACCCAACGCGATCCGCATAGCCATCCCCATTGAAGTACGAATCGGCGTGTATCGGTGGACGGTTTTTTGAGAAATCTCCCCTCGCTGATTAGTATCGGGACCGCTAAGATGAACGGCCCATGAAAATACGAGTAGGACTTGTCGGTCTCGGTCAGGCCTGGGAGAAGCGGCACCGCCCCGCACTGCGCGCCCTGGGCGATCGTTTCGAAGTGCGCGCGATCTGCGAAGAGGTTGCTCTGCGTGCCCAACACGCGGCGCGAGATTTTGGCGCAGCCCAAGTCGATGGGTTTCGAGCGTTGGCACAACGCGACGATATCGATGCCATTTTGATGTTAACGCCACAATGGTTTGGGCCGTTGCCGATCTTAGCCGCGTGTGATGCGGGTAAAGCGGTCTACTGTGCCGCCGCCATGGACTTGGAACCCGATCGAGCTCGTGAGATTAAGGACCGCGTGGAAGAAGCGGGGATCGCTTTCATGGCCGAGTTTCCGCGGCGACATGCCCCAGCCACGTTGCGGCTCAAGGAATTGATCGCCACTCGTTTGGGGGCACCGCGTTTGATCTTCTGCCACCGCCGAATGACCGTCTCGTCGACAAACGGCATCCCAGTTCGCAGTCGCTGGCAATCTCACCCCGTCGTGCGCGATCTAACCGAGTTGGTCGACTGGTGCCGATATATCGTCGGTTCCGAGCCCACCTCGGTTTTTGGGGTCTGCCATCGCCGTTGTGCCGAGAGCCCTGAATCGGACTACGAGATGATGAGCCTCGATTTTTCCGGCCCCGCCGGGCCAGGTACCGGACCTTTGGCTCATATCAGCTGTGGGCACTATATGCCCACAGAATGGCGCGAAGCAACCTCGTATCGTCCCCCTGCCGGAGTCCAAGTTGCCTGCGAACACGGTGTCGCATTTGTGGATCTGCCCACAACGGTTGTCTGGTTCGATGAAGCCGGTCGCCACCAAGAATCCCTCGAATCGGAACGCCCCGTCGGTGAACAGCTATTGTCACAATTCTATCGCGCCGTGACCAGCCTCGTTCGCAAGACAAGCGACCTTGAAGATGCCTACCGCGCGCTACAAGTCGTGACGACCGCCCGTAAGTGCTACGAAGAAGGGCGCCGACTGTCAGTTGAATATTAGGCTCTGCACCCTGTGAGACTGAAAAACGAAAATCGCTCCGACAACCTTCTCGCGCAACTGAGCGACCTGTCCTTGACGACATAACGCCGCCCATGGCGCCGTTGGCAGCCGGCACCGACCCAGTGGTTGAGGGCCCGTCCACGCTCAACGGTTTGAGCACCTGGAGCTATTGCCCGGAGGCCTGACGACGTCGTTCCGCCAGCAACTTGCGCACAATGTACGTAAGCAGTTGCACTGCCGTCGTCTGGTCCGGCTTGCTCTTGTGTTCAAATTGGACATAGACGTAGGCGATCCGATTAGCGCTAGTTGCGTGCGCAAGGGCGTCGAACATCCGTAGTGGATGATTGTCGATGCTATGCGGTTCGAGGTATTGGTCCATTGTGATGATGCAAGACAGTTGCTGGTTACAGACAGACAACCCGTACGCTGGGTATCGCCGCGGCCTCGCGTGGAAAATATTCGTCGACGTAACCGCATCCTGCCAGTACATCCCAGTCGTCGGTGTCGGCGGAGGCGGATTTCAACAAAATCAATTCATCCGCACGCAACACACGCGTGATTCGCGCGGCGATCGAATCGCTGGTCACTCGCCAATTGCATGGTAATGGACCGTCCGGAAAAGTCTGGTCAAAATGTTGCAGGTAACCCTCGCAATCCAAAATCGTGAACTGCCCCGCCGCCGTATCGCCAACGTTATCGCCCCACCATCGCTCCGGCGACTCGACGGTTTCCATCAGTCGTCCCCCCGGAACCGACGCAGCCAAAACGCGAGCCGTCACGGTCATGGCTCGGATCGCCAGCCAGTGGGAAGCGTCCTCGGAAAGACCAAGCTGCTCGTGTGCTTGTCGGACCAAATCGACCCACGGCCCGCCACCGGCCACCAACACCCAGCGCCCCGATCGGTGTGCTAACTGGTCGGCCAACCAACCCCGCAGCCTCGCCACCCCATTGGCCCGCCCTAACAGGCTCCCCCCCACCTTCACTACAATAGTGTACATATGTATACTATGCTGCTGCTGATTCGGCCAATTGGGCCAACACGGCCAGCGCATGGGCGGGCGCACAAAGCGAAACCGGTTTGCTCAGCCGCTCGGCCACGGAAATACACGGGACGTCGGGATAGCCCAATTGCTGAACGACTCGTTTAGCCAGAAATTCCCCCTGGCCGCTGACGACAATACAACCTGGTCGACTCCCCATCTCCGCGACAACTCGCTGCGCACGCTCCACCAAAATCATCGCCTGCCGCTGTGCTGCATACTTGGCAATCGTTACCGCATCCTTGTGGTGGAATTCGATATCATCGGCACAAATGCTGCGCCCCAACCGAGCTCGTGATGCTGCTTTGGTTGCCGGCCGCTCATCGGCCGTGCCACAGTCAACAGAGTCCTCTGGCAAATCCCCTAAGATTACATACACATCGCGCATCGTAGCAAAAAACTCATGCGGCATCAGCAGTTCGTCGCCACGATAGGGCACTGTCGGCAGCACGGCACAGAGCGGAGTGCGAACGACGCCTGTGTAGACCAGTTGGCCGGATCGCAATCGCTGTAGATCAGTGCTGGGAGGCAACACGGTACCGCGCACGAGCGGGAGGATATCGGTGGTGGTCGAACCGATGTCGAGCAGCAGCCCGGAGTCCGCCTGCAAGAACCCCGTCAGATAGCTGGCCAGCGCATGCCAGTTCGATGCCCCGGCCAGGTGGGCCTGTCGCCTGGCTACCGCTGGCGTTACCAATTGCCCGGATGTTAGATAGACTCGCGTGTGACGCCCATCGGCTGCCTCTTCCAATGCCGCCAAAATCGCGAGGACGCCTTCGCGTCTGTTTGCATAACAGTCAGCCAACTCGCCCGTCATCGACGCCACAATCCGGTCACACTGCGGCGCCTCGGCAAACATCGCACGCATGGCCTGCGACAATCCCTGCGGATTGCGCCACAGTTCAAACCGTCGACTCGCGGCGTATCCAAGACCGTCCGCCACCTTCAAATTCGCACCGCCGATGTCAATGGCCAACCAGCGAGGGATATTGCTCATGGCTCGACTCCCTTAGTCCTCACAGTCAATGCATCGTGTATCGTCGATCGTCCCGATTTGCTTGAGAGATGACAATTCTCTTTGTCGGCCACGGGACAGTCCCGGCATACTTCCCAGGAACACTCACGACACACTCCCCGACGCAACCGTCCCGTCGGCACTGAATTGTATCGCCTGATTCGAAAACGTCATACGCGGCGCTCCCCCCTGCGCAGTCAACACGATCGCACCAAACAGATTCTCTCGCGCAATTTGCCTAAGCCCCACGTAAGACGTCGTCAGCCGCGGGTTGACTTCGATCACTCGATCTTCCTGGCCCCTGACATGGTCCCCCAGAACCACATCGACACCAATGTAACCGACAGCCCCAACGAACAATGTTGCCACAGCCCTCGCCATTTTTTCGGTCCGTTCAATCAACGAGTCTCCGCCTAACCGCTCTCCCCCGACGTATTGAAAACTGCCTTCGGGGTCAAACCGCTGTCGCAACGGAGGCAACACGACCGGTCTCCTTGGCCCCAGCAGCATCGCGATACTGGCAGCCGTGCCTGGACAAAACGGTTCGACTCGTACCGGTTCGGTTATTCCCGATAATTCCGTTTCCAGGTCGACTTGCCGTTCGACGCGACGGACGCCCCAGGAACCAGCACCGAGCAGAGGTTTGACGACCGCCGGCCATGGACCCGCGTAATGAGAGTCCTCTCCAGCTTCGCGACGCACCCCTTCTACGTAGTAACGTCCCAGCTGCCGCAATCGCAACTGGGTCAGATGCTTGTCCGCCGCCCATGCCACATCGTCCGGCAAGGGCGACAGCAACGTTCCCCCAGCCTCCGACAGATCGCTCTTCACGCGCCGCACAATCCGTTCAAGTTGGCCATCGATCTCCGGGGCGATCACCATGACAAAGTCGCACTGGCGTGTCAATCTGGCCAGCCGCTCCCAGTGGCTCACCTCGCTATCGACGAATTCTACCAGTAAGTTGCCCAAATGGGTCCCGGTCACGTTGTCCCCTGGACGGTAGGGGAGGGGATGTGCAAAGGGATTATCGAGACGGCAGTCGACGGTTACCATCACGTCGAAGCCGGCGGAGAGCGCATCTGCCGTGACCGCCCGCGCCATGGCCAAACCTTCGACCAATAAGCTGCCGGACGGACGTCCCCACTGGGGCATCAAGAAACAGCCGCCACCGGTCACGAACTCATAGATGAAAACCCGCACACCCGGCCCTTGATTCGTTGTCTCATTCTCACCGGCAACAGCAACAACTTCGGCAACAGCAACGCCCTCAGCATCAACAGCGCCAGCAAATACGCGAATCACGCGGCGAATGGACCACTAGAAGATTCCGAGTTGATCGCGGGCTTCATCGGTCATTCGGTCGGGGGTCCAGGGAGGATCCATAACAATCCGAATCTCGACATTGCCGATTCCGTCCAACTGTCCGATTCTGGAGCGACTGTCGGCGATCAATTGAGGTCCTGCCGGGCACGCGGGGCTGGTCATCGTCATGTCGACCGTCACGTTGGTTTTTCCCTCATCTCCGTCGGACAGACCAATCACGTAGACCAATCCCAGATCGACGATGTTGACGAACAATTCGGGATCCACAACATTTCGCAGTTGGTCCATGACCCGATCCTCGGTCACAACACCGGCAACGGCCGCAGGTTCTTCGATCGGCACGATGGACGATCGGGGGCGATCTATTTCGGCGTTTCCCGTTGCGGCGGAATCGCCCCTTAAACTCTCGCCCGCTGTCCCGAACGCGGAGGCTTCGTGCGACTCATTTGCGTCCGTTACTGCGTTATCTTCGCCAAAGATACGCACGTACACAAGGCCGTCCTCGGTTTTGACTTGATGCCGTCGCGTCGCTTCGGTGGCGGGCATGGTGAGTGCGGCACCGGAGCGGATATCGAATTTCGCACCGTGACGAGGACAGGAAATGGCATGATCCGATAGTACGCCTTCTCCCAATGGTCCGCCATCGTGCGTGCAGACATCGTCAAGGCAATAGACCTGACCATCGACGTGGAAAAGCACCACCAACTGATCGTCGACTTCCACCAATAGTTGGCCAGGATCGGGAATCTCGTCAAGCCGCGCAGCCATCACGAATTCGGACATTATTCGTACTCCCGCACTCGTCGCGCGATGGCGTGTCCAAGTGCCGCTCGAACGCTCTCGATCGTAATGCGATCAAGTACTTGTTGGAAGAAGCCGGTCACGATCATGCGAGTTGCTTCTTGGCGAGTGAAACCGCGGCAGCAGGCGTAAAAAATCAATTCCTCGTCGACTTTACCGGACGTTGAACCGTGCGTGCAGCGAACATCGTCGGCTTCGATTTCCAGCCCGGGAATCGAATCGGCTCGGGCCTGCGTCGAAAGCAACAGATTATCATTGCGCTGGTAACCGTCGGTCTTTTGTGCGTCTTTGTCGACTTTGATCATCCCCCTCCAGACGGTACGAGACTGATCCTGCAAAGCCGACTTATAGAGGAAATCGCTCCGACAATTACCCACCTTGTGGTGTTGCAGGGTATGGTAGGACAGATGCTGCTTTCCTTCGGTGAACAGGACGCCGTTGACTTGCGTTTCGGCGCCGGCGCCGGTCAACAGAACGTGCTGATTGACCTTGGTCAGGCGGCTGCCCATCGCAGCCACTGTCCATTGGAGAGATGCGTCGCGATCGACGAGGGCCTTTTGGTGGCCGAAATGCCAGACGCCGTCGGCCCAATCTTGCAGATTGACGTAACGCAGTCGCGCGCGAGGCCCGACGAATAACTCGATTGCCCCACAGTGAAACCCTTTCGACGCTCCGGGCACGCTCGCCTGTTCCGACAGAAATGTGGCTTCAGCGCCTTCTTCCAGGATCACGAGAGTATGCCCGAAATCACTCCCCCCTTCGGACATGGCTGAAAGGGCGTGGACCGGGGCGTCGATGACAACCCCCCGCGGCACGTACAGGACTTGCCCGCCCGACCAGACGGCGGCGTGCAAAGCGGCAAAGCGATCGAAAGCTGGATCGACGGCGCGGGTCATCAAGTACGGACGAAGTAGATCACCGTGCTCGGCCAGGATTCGATCGAGGCTGCCGAACAACACCCCCTGGCGGGCCCATTTTTCATCCAACTGCGACGTTAATGGTCGGCTATCAAGCGACACCGTGCTGCCAGCCAGATCGACGCCTTCGGCCAACAACGACGGCGGCAACGACAGCGGCAACGACGGCGGCACTCCACCGGTCGACTCCGGCAATAAAAATGAATCCAGTTTGAACAACCGGATATCCGTCCGCAACCATTCCTCTTCTCGCCGCCCCGGCCAGTTCATCTGGCTGAAGTTCTCCCATGCCTGGCGGCGCTGCTGGACCGACCACGCCGGCTCCTGTCGCTCCGCCAAGAAAGACGCAACCGCGTCACTATCGATTCCAGTTTGTGTCGATGCTTGTATAGACATCTGTCTGCGGGTTACTCGTACGTCAAAGGGTTGATGACAAGTTGTTTGAAAGTGGTCATTTTCGCCCAGGGGACTTATCCCCAAGAACGCTCTACCCGACGGATCCTTCCATCTGCAGCTGAATCAGGCGGTTCATCTCCACGGCGTATTCCATGGGCAATTCCTTAACCAGCGGCTCGATAAAGCCATTGACAATCATGGTGCTCGCCTCAGCCTCCGACAGTCCGCGGCTCGTTAGATAGAACAGCTGCTCCTCGCCGATCCGCGAGACACTGGCTTCGTGGCCAATCGAAACATCCTGTTCATCAATTTCGATGTAGGGATAGGTGTCACTGCGGCTTTGCGGATCCAGAATCAACGCGTCACAGACGACACTCGACTTGCTGTTCTTGGCACCTTTTTGCACTTTAACAAGACCGCGATAGCTACTTCGTCCGCCGTTCTTGGAGATCGATTTTGACACGATCTGTCCCGTGGTATTGGGGGCACAATGGACCAACTTGGCACCGGCGTCTTGATGTTGTCCTTGTGACGCGAACGCGATGGAGAGGATTTCTCCGCGGGCGCCTGGTTCCATCATATAGACAGCCGGATACTTCATCGTCAGTCGACTGCCAAGATTTCCGTCGATCCATTCCATGGTTGCGTCGCCATAGGCGACGGCCCGTTTGGTCACCAGATTATAGATATTGTTAGCCCAATTTTGGATCGTGGTATAGCGGCAGCGGGCGTGGCGTTTGACGATGATTTCAACCACGGCCGAATGCAAACTTTCGGTGCTGTACATGGGGGCGGTGCACCCTTCGACGTAATGGATCTGGGCACCTTCGTCCACAATGATCAGCGTCCGCTCGAACTGCCCCATGCTTTC
Organism: Planctomycetales bacterium; assembly: GCA_020426865.1. GTDB lineage: Bacteria > Planctomycetota > Planctomycetia > Pirellulales > Pirellulaceae > JAGQPD01. The sequence continues at coordinate 1,143 of JAGQPD010000140.1, read as the reverse complement.
GGCATTGATCCGAAAATACGCCTGCAACGGAAAGTCGATCTTCACGCCTTTAGGGACGTAAATAAACGAACCGCCCGACCAGACTGCGGAATTGAGCGCCGCGAACTTATTGTCCTCCGGCGGAATGACCGTCGAAAAATACTCGCGGAGTAAGTCGGGATGCTCCCGGACAGCCGTATCGGTGTCGGTGAAGATCACCCCTTTCTTGGCCAAGTCCTCCTGGAGTGAACCATAGACGACTTCGCTTTCAAATTGTGCCTTTACGCCGGCCAGGAACTTCTTCTCGGCCTCGGGGATCCCCAACTTGTCGAACGTATCCTTGATCTCTTGCGGGACATCATCCCACGATTTTCCCTGATGATCAGTCGGCTTCAGATAATAGTACACATCCTGAAAGTCAAGCGACACATTGCCGCCCCACTTGGGCATCGGTTTGGACTCGAAGATCTCCAAACTCCTCAAGCGGAACTGACGCATCCAATCGGGCTCCCCCTTCATGTCGGAAATCTGGTGGACGATGTTGGCGTCGAGCCCCTTGCGAGCCTTAAAGACGGCTTGCGTCTTAGTGACGAAATCGTACTTGTTGATTTCGCCAATCTGGTCTTCGGATCGCGTTCCCGCTATGTCGGTAGCCATGATTCTTGCTTCTCTTTCCACCACCGACAGCGAACACGCGCCGGCAGGCAAATGAAAGAACTATCGTAGGTAATTCTTGGTCAATACAACCGCTAAGCAATGCAACCGCTAAGCAATGCAAGCGCTAAGCGACTTCTTCATGCTCGAGCATCGCCTGATTGTCCGCTTCGGCATCCGGATGCGACGCCCGAATACGATCGTAACCCTTCGCGTGTAGCTCTTCGGCTAACTCGCTGCCACCGGTTTCGACGATTCGTCCGCCTAACATCACGTGAGTAAAATCGGGGGGATTGTGTTCCAACAATTTGTCATGGTGCGTGATAATTAGCAGCCCCATCTGGTCACCACCAATTTCGGCAATGCTCTGACTGGCAAGCCTTACGGCGTCCGCGTCCAACCCGCTGTCGGTCTCGTCCAAGATGGCGAACTTGGGTTGCAACATCGCCAATTGCAGGATTTCCGCTCGCTTCATTTCGCCGCCGGAAAAGCCGTCGTTGAGGTAGCGGC